>JAJYTI010000097.1 GCA_021793135.1 Bacteroidota bacterium | reverse complement strand
GTTTTACATTCCCAATTTGTTTATGGAAATGTAGAAGATAAGAATGAGGATATCGCTAAAATGATTAGTAAATATGACCTAGTTGCGATTCCTATTTTAAATGAGCTAAAACAACTAGTAGGAATTGTAACCCACGACGAAGCAATTGACGTTATCCGTGCAGAACATACTGAAGATATGGAGCGCTTTATGGGTATTCTATCCAGTACAGGCGAAGAAATGGATTATAATAAAACATCGGTATGGACACACTTCAAGAAACGTATTGTATGGTTAGCATCCTTGGCTGCAATTGGTACGATTTCTGGATATATTATTCACCGATATGAAGCAGCATTTGAGCAAATGATTATCCTTGCTTTCTACATGCCAATGATTGCAGATGCAGGAGGTAACTCTGGTAGTCAGTCTGCTACGGTTGTTATTCGTGCTCTATCCCTTGGACAAATTAGTATGTCGGATTGGTTACGAGTTATGTGGACAGAATTCCGAGTATCTATTCTACTATCTTTATGTTTAGGAGTACTAGCCTATGCAAGAATTGTGTTCCTAAGTCATAATGTAGAAATTCCACCACAATACACACTATTCCAAATAGGAGTTGTTATTTCACTTGCTCTTTCCGTACAGATAATTTCATCAGCAATGGTTGGTACAGGGCTACCATTAATTGTAAGAGTATTAGGTGGTGACCCAGCAGTTGCAGCGAGTCCTGCTATTACTACAATAGTAGACATTACAGGGCTACTTATCTACTTTAGTCTAGCTACTAGTATTTTAGGGCTCTAATTAATTTATAAAACACTACAAAACTATATATATGTTTAATATGCTTAATAGATACTTTTTTATCTGTAGTATGCTTTTAATGGTTTCTTGTAACTCATCGACTAAAGATGTAGACGAGGAAGAAGTGATGTTTAAAAGAGTGAATCAATACATTCAATTAGTACCTGATTCTGCCTTAGACAAGCAGATTGTTGTTGAAAAAGTATCCCTCCAAGATATTGAGTATCACTTTTCTACCACTGGAAAAGTTCGTCCACCTGTAGATAAATATGCAGAAATTGCGGCACCATTTGATGGAAGAATTGTAAAAACCTATGTAAAGTTAGGACAACAAATAAAAAAAGACGACCCTATTTTTGAATTAAATTCTCCTGGTTTTTTTGAAGGACAAAAAGAATTTTTAGATGCTAAAGAAGAATGGGAGCTTGCTAAAAACCATTTAAAGAGACAAGAAGATATGCTTGCTCATGATGTAGGTAGCCAGCAAGAATTAGAGATAGCGAGAACAGAGTACCAAACCAAAAAGAATACTTATATAAATGCCAAAGCAGCGTTAGAAATGTGGCAAGTAAATACAAATTCTATGGTACTTGGCCAACCCTTAATTGTTCGCTCTCCAATTTCTGGAAAGCTTTTAGAGCACCATTTAATCTTAGGACAATACGTTCGGGAAGATGACGAATCATTAGCAGTTATTGCCGATTTGGAAAAGATTTGGGTGGCTGCACAAATCAAAGAAAGAGATATGTCTCGCTTAGAAAATATCGATAGCGTTAAGATTAAACATCCACAAAAAGCAAATACATGGATCGATGGAGAGGTTTTCCACATTTCTTCTTTTGTAAATGAAGATACACGTAGTGTAGATTTATTGGTCGCATGTGATAATCCTCACGAATTATTTAAACCAGGTATGTTTACCAATCTTCGTTTATCAAGTATTGGTAAAGATCGCATAAGTGTTCCTTCTACTGCAGTAATTCAAAAAGAAAATTCTTTTGTTTTCAAAGAAGTAGAGCCACATGTATACGAAGCGGTTAAAGTCAAAGTAGGTGCTACTATTGGCGATCATGTCGAAATAATAGAAGGTATTCAAGCCGATGATAAAATTGTAACAAAAGGTGCTGTTTATCTATTAGAAGCATTATAAAGATAGAAAGAGAAATAACATGTTAAAGAAATTAGTTTATACTGCCATCCACAAAAGATGGTTAATGCTTGCTTTATTTATACTTTTAGGTATATTCGGTTATCTTTCTTGGAAGCAATTAGCCATTGAAGCTTATCCAGATATTGCCGACGTTAGTTCCCAAGTAGTTACACAAGTACCAGGGCTAGCAGCCGAAGAAATCGAATTGCAAATTACTGTGCCTCTCGAGCGTGAATTAAATGGAATGCCGGGAGTACACGTAATGCGTAGTAGCAGTAGCTTTGGACTTTCTATCATTACCTTAGTTTTCCAAGACGGTGTAGATGACTACTTTGCTAGACAGCGTATTCAAGAACGATTAGTAACCGTTGAACTCCCTTACGATGCTGCTCCCGAACTAGACCCACTCACCTCCCCTATTGGCGAGGTATATCGTTACATCATTGAAAGTAGCACTCATAGCCTTAGAGAGCTTACCGATTTACAAAATTTTGAGATAATCCCAAGATTAAATCAGATTCCTGGTGTTGCAGAAGTAACCAATTTTGGAGGAATTACTACTCAATTTCAAGTAGAGATAGATCCTACTAAACTAGAGCTTTACGATCTTTCATTATCCGATGTTGTAGAAACCATAGAAGAAAACAACGTAAATGCTGGTGGAAGTATGCTAACTCGAGGAGACTTAGCTTATGTAGTACGCGGTATTGGACTAGTTAGTGATTTAGATGATTTAGGAAATATCGTAGTTAGTTCTGAAGACGGTGTACCTGTATTTTTAAAAGACTTAGGAGAATTAAAATTAGGAAACCTAGAGCGTAAAGGAGTATTAGGATATAGCGACAGACAACGAGAATATGACGACGGAATTCAAGGTATTGTTCTGCTTTTAAAAAACGAAGACTCTGCATTGGTTTTAGAAGAAATCCACGAAGCTATTGACGAACTGAATGGCGAAATTCTACCCGATGATGTACGTATACATACTGTTTTAGATAGAACAGAACTTATAGATAATACATTAAGCACGGTTTCTAGAACTATAACAGAAGGTATTGGATTAGTTATTATAATTCTAATTGTATTCTTACATAATTGGCGTGGTGCACTATTAGTTGCGGTAACTATTCCATTATCGTTGTTGATTGCATTTATCTTAATGAATTTGACAAATATTCCAGCAAACCTCCTTTCGCTTGGAGCAATTGACTTTGGAATTATTGTCGATGGAGCCATTGTAATGATGGAGTTCCTCTTGAAAAAACGAGAAGATGAACCCGATAAAAAATTCGACGAAAAGACAATAACAGAATATGCATATCGAGTAGCCAAACCTATTTTCTTTGCTACACTGATTATTATAATAGCTTACATGCCATTATTTGCTTTCGAACGTGTAGAGAAAAAGCTATTTACACCTATGGCATTTACAGTAGGTTATGCATTATTAGGAGCTTTAGCAGTCGCCTTATTGCTCATCCCTGGATTAGCGTATTATATGTACAAAAATCCGCGCCCCATAAAAAAGAATAAGTGGTTAGAAAAATTACAAGTTAGGTATCATAACTTTATTGAGAAGGTATTAAACAAACCTAAACAGGTGATTCCTCTACTTATAGGTATTTTATTAGGAGCTGGAATTCTATCGGCTGTTGTTGGCAAGGACTTCTTACCAGAATTAGATGAAGGTTCTATATGGTTACAAGTACAATTACCTCCTGGCATATCGTTTGAAAAAGCAAAGAAAATGAGCGATGTGTTTAGAGAAAAAACTATGGAGTTTGATGAAGTCACCTACGTAATGGTTCAAGCAGGAAGAAATGACGATGGTACCGATCCATGGACTACCTCACACTTTGAAGTATCCGTAGGAATTAAACCATATAAAGAATGGCCACGCGGCAAAACCAAGGCAGATCTCATAGACGAAATGACCGAAGCATATGCTAGTATGCCTGGATATAATGTTGGGTTTTCACAACCTATGATTGATGGAGTTATGGACAAAATTGCCGGAGCACATAGTGAATTGGTTGTAAAAGTATTTGGAAATGACTTTAAAGAAACAAGACGTATTGCAGAAGATATTGTAAAAGTACTGGAAGATGTAAAAGGTGCAGTAGACATTGCTATTGATCAGGCCCCTCCTTCCCCACAAGTACAAATAATACCAGACCGTGAAGCTATTGCTCAATATGGATTACAAACTGCCGATGTTGCCGAACTAATAGAAGTAGCTATTGGCGGAAAAGCAATCTCTTCTGTATTTATAGACAATCGAGTGTACGATGTTACAGCAAGATATACTGAAGATAGTAGAGATACTCCTGAAAAATTAGAAAGCCTGATGCTTACTAGTTCCTCTGGAGCAAAAATTCCACTATCACAAGTAGCGGATGTAGTAGTAGCTACTGGAGAAAGCACGATTACTAGAGAAATGAACAAACGTCATTTAACAGTAAAACTTAACATTAGAAACCGTGATCTCTCTTCATTACTAAAAGAAGCACAAAATGCAATTGAAGAAAAAATAGAATATGATCACCATAAATATCACATAGAATGGGGAGGACAATTCGAGAATCAAGAACGTGCGTATGCTAGATTAGGTATTGTAGTTCCGATTACATTAGCATTTATGTTCTTATTATTATATGGGGCATTTGGAAAACTTAGACAAGCAACATTATTAATATCTATAGTTCCATTAGCATTATTTGGAGGAATGCTTGCATTAAACATCCGTGGAATGACATTAAACGTGTCCTCCGCTGTTGGATTTATAGCCCTCTTTGGAGTTGCTATTCAAAATGGTGTAATTATGATTTCGCATATCAATGATCTGCGGAAGAGATATGATTTACGAACCGCAGTTCAAGTCGGTGCCGAAGAACGCCTACGTCCAGTATTAATGACAGCAACGGTTGCAGCATTAGGATTATTCCCTGCTTCTATGGCTACTGGAATAGGCTCAGACGTACAACGACCATTGGCTACTGTAATCGTATACGGATTGTTATTCTCTACAATAATTACATTATACATCTTACCAGCAATGTATTATTTAATAGAAAAACGATGGGGACAAGATGATAACCAAATTAAAATAGATAGTCATGAAGAATAGATATACGATGAAGAAGTATAAAGTTTTCTTTTTTATGTGCGGTTTGATTGGGTCGAATGCATTTGCTCAACAAATAGAAAATCAAACGGTAGTACCATATAGCGACTATATTCAAATGGTTTTACAAAACAACGAATCCTATCACGGTGCTCGATTGGAAAGTGAAATCGCTAAAGAAGAAATTGCATTAAGTAAAATGCGTCCCGATCCAGAGTTAGAACTACTCTATCGTGAAAATACTGAAGATCATATGCGTCAAGGTCCTGGAATCGAAGGTGAAATTTCTTGGGACTTAGAATTTGGTGGCAAACGTAAATCTAGAATACAATTTGCTAATAAAGCTTATGAACTTGCCAATATGGAGCAACTAGATTATGAGCAGAACTTACGATTAGAAGCGAGTTTAATTTACTTAGAAACGATTAAAGAGCAACAACTATATGAAGTGCAGAAAGCATCATACGAAAGTATGCGACAAATTGCAAAATCAGATAGTATACAACATGAATTAGGTATTCTTACACGTGTGGAAGCTTTACAAAGTCGTGTGGAAGCAAAAATGGCAAGAAACGAAATGAACCAAGCTTACACCGAATATCAAAATGCAGTTATAAAGTTGCATGATTTTGCAGGAATTAATCACGAGGAGCAATTCATAATTCCAGACACCTCTACCCGATTAATTACAAGACAACTATCGTTGCCAGAACTAGAGTCTTCTGCTTTACAAAATAAAACCACTTTAAAAGCAGCTGAGATTGCAAAAGAACAAACCGAAGCAGAAGAAAAAATGATTCGTGCAGAACGAAGAATGGACTTAAGTCTGATTGCTGGTTTTGAATATAATAAAGCAAGTGTAACTCCAGAACTTGATGCACCTATGGACAAGGTATTATTGATAGGTTTTGGGGTGCCATTAAAGTTTTCTAACTTCAACAAAGCTGCCATACGACAGGTAAACTTTGCTAAGGAACAAGCCGAATGGGAAGCAAGCGCAACACGTAGAGAAACTTTAAGCGCTGTTAGAGAAGCATACAACAACTACATTACTGCAGAACGTCAGTTAAACAGTCTAGAGGAAGAATTGTTAGAAGAAGCAGAAACTATTCTAAATGGTATTATTTATGCCTATCAGCGTGGTAGTACAAGTTTTTTAGAAGTATTAAATGCTAGAAACTCCTATAATGAAATTCAAACATTGTATTATGAAAGTTTGTATGAGTTTGCTGCAGCTTATTTAGAGTTGCAATATGCAGCTGGAAAATGGGATGTAGATTTATAAGAAACTAGACTGACAGCAATAAAAAAGCCGGTTTTAGAAATTTCTAAAACCGGCTTTTTCTTTATAATTATGCAATAATTAAGCTTCCGATTCTTCAAGAGCTTCCACTTGCTCTTCATCCATTAAGTAACGCTTCTTACTATCATCAAGCTCATCCATCCATTCGGTATGGTGTTCTGCAGCCATGGTTCCAGTAATAACCGATTTAAAGGTTTTATCTCTATAAGTTAAGATATCATCTTCTTTATCTTTCAACCACTGCTTAAACATATCTCCCACTTTATCAATATTAAAGTCTGGATAATCTGTATAAGAAATTAAATCTTTAATATAAGCAGCTTGGAAATCTACATCACCATTAGCGTCTTCTACTTTATCATAATCTGCTAACCATTTATCGATATCTTTGCGTCTTTCTTCTTTAGACGGTATTTCAAATTTCCCCATCATATAATCTCTAGCTAGCCAAGCTTGTGTATCAAACATATTGAATGTATAATACTGATCTTGCATACCTAGATAAATTAGCTCTGGTAAATCTTGGAAGAAAATTCCTTTATATAAGTTATCTGGGTAGAGATTATTTTTTGTTTTTAAACGTAAATAATCAGGTAAGAATGGGAATTTGTGTTGGTATCCCGTACACATTACCACACCATCAAAACGCTTACTTGTACCATCTTTAAAGTATGCAGTATCTCCCTCAAAGTGCGTTACTAACGGACGCTCTTCTATACCTTCTGGCCAATCTACTCCAATTGGGTTCGATCTATAACTTAAAGTAACCGATTTAGATCCGTGTTTATAGCACTGAACAGCGATATCTTCTGCAGAATAGCTACTACCGATTAATAATAAATCTTTATCAATAAATTGGTCTGCACCTCTAAAATCATGCGCGTGCATCACAGCACCAGGGAAGTCATCTATTCCTTCAAAATATGGCATATTCGGAGTGGAGAAGTGTCCTGTAGCAACGATTAAATAATCGAATTCCTCCGAGTATGTACGGTTTTTCTTTAAATCGTCTAAATATAGGGTAAACTTCTTAGTCTCTTCATCGTAAGTAACCCAACGAGCAGTAGTATTGAAACGAATGTAATCTTTAGCATTACTCTTATTAATTCGTCCTTGGATATAATCAAAAAGTACAGGACGTGGTGGATAAGAAGAAATTGGTTTGCCAAAATGCTCGTCAAACGAATAATCAGAAAGCTCTAAACATTCTTTAGGACCATTTGACCATAGGTATTTATACATACTACCATGAATCGGCTCTCCGTATTTCCCAACTCCAGTTCTCCAAGTGAAATTCCACATTCCACCCCAATTCTCTTGTTTTTCAAAACATACGATTTCAGGAACTTCCATTCCTAATTTCTCTGCAGACTCAAAAGCACGTAATTGAGCTAAACCACTTGGTCCAGCACCAATAATTCCAATACGTTTTTTACTCATAATATATATTTAATTTAAATTAGAATCGAGATAGATATAACTATCCGATTAATTTATTGTTTAATTCCAAATGATTGATGTCTTCGATAATCGTTGAAGACTATGAGATGTATAAATTACATCGATTGAAAGTAGTAATATAAAAGACGCCTAAATCGGGTTATGCAACCACAAGCGAAAAAGAAATATATCGATACAATGCGATATATTTAAAAATGAAAAATCTTTTTTAAAACTTGTTTTACTACACATTGTTTGCAAATATAAGCAAAATTTAGTGATTTTCATGCATTAAATTCATATTCACTTAATTTTACCACCATTACCTATTGTCAAGTTAACAATCACAGTTCAACGAAATGAGGTAATACTATTTTATTTAAGACAATTATTATTATTTTATCACTGCATACCTATACTAAAAAGCAATGTGCTATTTGAGATAATATGAAAATACAATTTTTAGAAAGATGTAAT
>JAJYTI010000096.1 GCA_021793135.1 Bacteroidota bacterium | reverse complement strand
GTCAAAAGTAGATGTTTTTCAAAAGCTAAAATATTATACTGCTAAAGATTTACCTTTGGTGATTTTTGCTGAGCCTAATTCGCAACAAGTGCATTTGTATGTACAAAGAGATAAAAAGCTCCATAAGCTTGATACTTTTACTGAAGATGGTTTTGTAATGGCTCCTTTTGATGAATCGGAAGATATGCTTTTTATTCCATTTAATAATACGGAGTATTATACAGAAAATATTGGAGTAGAAGTAATGGAAGAGGCTTTGGTGCAGCATAATAGAACCAAGCAGCAGCAAGAACAGCATGAGCGTTTGGTGGCACAAGGTATAGATTTTATTGCAAGTGGTAAAGCCGATAAAATTGTGTTAGCTAGAGAGGAACAGGTAGTATTAAACAATTGGGTTCCTCAGATAGTAATGCAAAGATTATTAGGATTATACCCTACTGCTTTTAGATTTATGTGGTATCATCCCAAGGTGGGTTGGTGGTGTGGCGCAACACCTGAAACTTTAGTGCAGGCTGAAAAAGATATTTTTTTTACTATGGCTCTTGCAGGAACTAGACCGTATAAAGGAGTAGAGCCTAATTGGCGATCTAAAGAACGAGCAGAGCAGCAATATGTAACCGACATGATTGTGGATGAAATAAAACCTTTATGCGAATCGATTCGTGTATCGGATACTTATACACAACCCGCTGGATTAGTTGCTCATTTGCGTACGGATATTGATGGAGTTATGAAAGCAGATACTAGCTTGAATGATATAGCAAGAGCGATACATCCTACACCAGCAATTTGTGGTACTCCAACGAAAGTCGCTCAAGATTTTATATTAAAAGAAGAAAATTTTCATAGAAAATTCTATGCAGGTTTCTTGGGAATTATTCAATGTGAAAAGAAAAGCAGATTATATGTAAATTTACGATCGATGATGGTTAAAGACAAAACTGCTTTTTTATTTATTGGTGGTGGTATAACTATCGATTCTAATCCACATGAAGAATGGATAGAAACTTGCAATAAAACTCAAACGATGCTACGTGTATTAAAACCACTAGTAGAATAATTGTTATAATAAGATATGAATTACCCCTCTATACCCTTAGCACAATTAACTGTAGGTCTTTGTCAATATACAGGACTAAAACATATTGTTTTGTCACCAGGTTCTAGAAATGCACCATTAACTATTGGGTTTACAGAAAATCCATATTTTAAAACCTATAGTGTTGTAGATGAACGATCAGCAGCTTTTTTTGCGTTAGGAATTGCACAGCAAACCAAAGAGCCAGTAGCAGTTGTGTGTACTTCAGGGTCGGCTTTACTGAATTACTATCCAGCTATTGCCGAAGCTTTCTATAGTCGTATTCCATTGGTGGTTTTATCCGCCGATAGACCAACAAATTTTATAGACATTGGGGACGGACAAACAATAAGACAACCCAACGTATATGCAAACCACATTCTATACAATGCAAATTGTATAGAAGCAGATGAGGAGATGTTGAACAATAAAAAGTTGATTTTTGAAGCATTACAGATTGCGCAACAAGAGATGGGGCCAGTGCATATTAACTTGCCGTTTTCCGAACCTTTATATGAAAAGGTAAAAGCGCCTACTATTAGAATAAGGCAAAGTGATTTACCACAAATAACCAAGGAAGAATGGAATCCCAAGGAGTTGGAGCGCTATCTAGATCAGTGGAACACCGCTCAGAAGAAAATGGTGTTGGTGGGAGTTTTAGCTCCAGGAAGTTTAGAACAGCAATTGGTAGATAAGCTTTTGCAAGATCCTAGTGTTCTTGTTTTAACGGAAACTACATCTAATTTAAGTGGTTCAAAGCTTATTCCAACTATAGATATGCTTTTGGAAGGGCTATCAGAAATTAGATGTAAAATGTTACAGCCAGATTTGTTGTTGACATTTGGTGGATTTGTAGTTTCTAAAAAAATAAAAGCATTCTTACGTGCCTATACACCAATTTTGCATTGGCATGTAGATCCGTATACGGAATTAGATACTTATTTTGTTTTAAGTAAGTATTTCCAGACTAACATTCAGAATTTCTTATCTACGCTTTTGGTGTCTGAACCAAGAGTTAGGTCTAATTATCAAGATATTTTCTGGCATGCCTATCAGGAAAGAATAAACCGTAGAAAAATATTTGTAGAAACTGCGCCGTATTCAGATTTTGGTGTGTATTATCATATATTTAATCAATTGCCTAAGGAGTGTAATTTACACTTAAGTAATAGTGCTACTATTCGTTACGCTCAATTATTTTCTATTCCAAAGTCGGTTTCTGTTTATTGTAACAGAGGAACAAGTGGAATAGATGGAAGTACAAGTACAGCTATTGGAGCTGCAGTAGCATCCAATAAACAGACTTTATTAGTTACTGGAGATTTGAGTTTTTTCTATGATAGCAATGCATTATGGAATGCAAATACACCAAATGATTTTAGAATAATTGTTGTAAATAATAGTGGAGGAGGAATTTTTAGAATTATTCCTGGTCCAAAACAGGCAACAGAGTTTACGGCATATTTTGAAACCAAACATCATCTTACAGCACAACACCTAGCTGCAATGTATAATTATGAATACATGCCAGTTACTGATTATGCTTCGCTAGAAGTAGCACTTTTTAATTTTTATGATGCATCAGATAGACCGAAGATTATCGAAGTCTTCACGCCAAGAGAGAAAAATGAAGGGGTACTTAGCGATTATTTTAAATTTATACACGAATAATAAAAAAGCTGTTTTATCAGTCTATTAAATATGATTAAACTAGGAGAATATAATACATTAACCATCTTACGAGATACTCCACCAGGATTATTCTTAGGAGATGAGGAAGGAAATGAAATACTATTGCCAAACAAATTTAAACCCGATACGTTTGAAATTGACGAGGAGTTAACCGTGTTTGTGTATTTAGATAATGAAGAGCGTCCAATTGCTACTACCCAAACTCCAGATCTTACCTTGAATACATATGGCTACCTAAAGTGCAGTGATGTAAATAAATTTGGAGCTTTTATGGAATGGGGAGTAGACAAGCAATTGTTTGTACCATTTAAAGAGCAAGCAAGAAAAATGACTGTAGGTAATTGGTACATTGTTTATTTGTATCTAGATGAGGTTACCAATCGATTGGTAGGATCGAGTAAAACCGACAAGTTTGTGTCTAATGACAATCTAACTGTTGAAGCTTTTGAAGAGGTTTCTTTATTAATTACACATATCACTCCATTAGGAGTGAAAGCTATTATTAATGGAGTCCATAGCGGATTGATATATATGGATGATGTCTTTGAGGATATCCGTACAGGTGATAGAATTAAAGGATTTGTTAGTAATATTCGTAAAGATAATAAGATAGATTTAGTACTTCAGCGTCCTGGATATCGTAGTATAGAACCAAATGCCGAATATATTTATGAAGAATTAAAAGCAGCAGGAGGCTTTTTGCCGTTGCATGATAAATCTACTCCGCAAGAAATTCAGGATGGTTTAGGTTTGAGTAAAAAGAGTTTTAAAAAGGCAATCGGTACATTGTATAAAGATCGAAAAATAAAGATTCTAGAAACAGGAATAGAGCTTATAGATTAAATCAAGGATAATAGAAATGTCCACCTCTAACATGAGGATAAACACCAAAACCAAAATTGCCAAAACCACTTCTTGGAGAGCATATACGACAAAAGCTATAGGTGCTGCCATGAATACAAGTACCATAAGGCATAAGAGGAGTGGTTTCGGTATGTATTGTGTTTTCTAATCGTAGGCTACCCTTTCTGTCATCTGCTTCGAGTTGGTTCGCTCCAAATGGAACTCGAATCTTGTCTATGGAAAATTGACTCTTTGCAGCTTGTTTACGGCTTTCTATTCCCGCAATTACATCCGTCATATTTACTGGAGTTCTATAATTTTTTGAGCTTATTTTTGGTAATTTCAATGGACTAGTAATATTATCATAGCTAGTGCGTTTCCATAAGCTACTCATCTCTGGAAGAGTACTTCTTTTAACTTCAAAGGTGCCCAAACGAGGTAATTCTTGGTCTTGTGCAAGACCAAAAAAAGGAAATAAAAATAAAAAGCTTATACTTATAAAAATACGTATGCCATTCATGCTGTTTTTCTTTAAACTCTTCTGGTTATTTTTGTTCAATATTTATGCCATTTCTTTCCTTTCGGAATGCTAAATATACTTAATAGTACGAGAAAAGTAAAGGAATGCATATATTTGCTAAAAATTATTTCATGAAACAGCCAAATTGGAAAACCGTAAAAGAATATAGTGATATTACGTACAAAAAAGCCAATGGCGTGGCTCGAATAGCTTTCAATCGCCCAGAGGTACGTAACGCATTCCGACCAAAAACTACTTCAGAACTTTTAGATGCTTTTCACGATGCGCAAGAAGATACTAGTATAGGTGTGGTATTATTATCTGCCGAAGGACCTTCGCCAAAAGACGGAGTATATAGTTTTTGTAGTGGAGGAGACCAACGTGCTCGCGGTCATCAAGGATATGTGGGAGATGATGGGTATCATCGTTTAAACATATTAGATGTACAACGACTTATACGCTTTATGCCAAAGGTGGTAATCTGTGTGGTTCCAGGATGGGCCGTAGGAGGTGGGCATAGCTTGCATGTGGTATGCGATATGACATTAGCAAGTAAAGAACATGCTATCTTTAAACAAACCGATGCAGATGTCACTAGTTTTGATGGTGGATATGGATCGGCATATTTGGCAAAGATGGTAGGACAAAAGAAAGCGAGAGAAATATTCTTTTTAGGAAGAAACTATAGTGCACAAGAAGCATTCGAAATGGGAATGGTAAATGCTGTCGTTCCACACGAAGAGTTGGAAACAACTGCATATGAATGGGCACAAGAAATTTTAGCAAAATCACCTACGTCTATTAAGATGTTAAAGTTCGCTATGAACTTAACCGACGATGGTATGGTAGGACAACAAGTTTTTGCGGGTGAAGCAACTAGACTTGCATATATGACCGATGAGGCAAAAGAAGGTAGAGATGCTTTCTTAGAAAAGCGTGAACCTAACTTCGATAAGAAGTGGCTACCATAATTTATTAATAAGCCGAATAATTTTATTAGAAGCTTTGTTTAAAAATAAATTATTACTATTTTTGCGCCTTGTTATAGCATAGTGCTATAATTAAATAACACAAAAACGATTTTTATGAATCATTATGAAACTGTTTTCATCTTGAATCCCGTTTTATCTGATGAGCAGGTAAAGGAAACAGTGAAGAAGTACGAAGACTTTCTTGTTTCAAGAGGTGCCGAGATGGTATCAAAAGAGGATTGGGGGCTAAAAAAATTAGCTTATCCAATTCAAAAGAAAAAAAGTGGATTTTATCACTTGTTTGAGTTTAAAGTAGACGGAGAAGCTATCCAAGATTTCGAAGTTACTTTCCGTAGAGATGAGCGCGTAATGCGTTACTTAACTGTTGCATTAGATAAACATGCAATTGCTTGGGCTGAGAAGAGAAGAAAACGTAACAAACAAAAAGCATAATCCATGGCATCAATTGAACAACAAGCAAAAGGTAAAAAAGGTGGAGAGATTAGATATCTTACCCCTTTAAATATTGAAACAGTAAAGCCTAAGAAGTACTGTCGTTTTAAACGTTCTGGTATTAAGTATGTTGATTATAAGGATCCAGATTTCTTACTTTCTTTTGTAAACGAACAAGGAAAAATCTTACCTCGTAGATTAACAGGAACCTCATTAAAGTACCAACGTAAAGTAGCTGTGGCTATCAAAAGAGCTCGTCACTTAGCTCTAATGCCTTACGTTACTGATTTATTAAAATAAAAAGCAGATAGATTATGAAAGTTATATTAAAACAAGATGTAGAGCACGTAGGCTTTGCAGAAGATGTGGTAACTGTAAAAAACGGTTACGCTCGTAACTTCCTAATACCTAAAGGATATGCCATCTTGGCTACGCCATCTGCTTTAAAAGTACGTGAAGAAAACTTAAAGCAACGTGCGTTCAAAGAGCGTAAGATTGTAGAAGAAGCACAAGCTCAAGAAGAGAAATTAAGAACATTAGATCTTAAAATTGCTGCTAAAGCAGGTGCTGGCGATAAATTATTCGGTTCTATTACATCGGCTGATTTATCAGAAGTATTAGAAAAAGAAGGAATTACTATCGATAAAAAATACATCGCTATTGCTGGTGGTGTTGTAAAACGTTTAGGACAGTATGATGCTACTATTCGTTTCCACAGAGATGTGGTAGCAACTCTTACATTTGATGTAGTTGCAGAAGCGTAGTTTTCCAATTAGGAATAAATAATAAAAAAAGAGCTTTATTTTAAAAATTAAGCTCTTTTTTTATATATAAGATTATCAGTAAAGTTAAATAATAGGGTGACGTTTAAACTCTTTTTCTCTATCAAATAAATAACGATAAGTGGCTAGTTTTCGAGTTACATCTGCTCCTAGGTTTTTTGCTATTCCCATCATTTTAGGATTAAAATCACCTATCCATTGCATTTCATATTCTTTGTAAGAAGTCGTGGGAACAAATTTACTACTAGACTCCACAATTAAATAACAATCCATACCCTTGCCTTGCCATCTTGGAATAACTCCAAAAACAATTCCGTTAAATTTAGGATTAGGTTTAGTCCATTTTAGCCATATGAATTTTAGCTTTTGTAATAAACCAAATTTCCCATTCATATATTTAAAATAATGATTTAAGTCTGGAAGATTGATCCAACAGGCCACAGGCTCATCTTTTTCATATACAAACCAATTGATATTTTCATCTAGCACTGGTTTCATAGAATTGAATATCTTAATCGCCACATGTTCTTCCATGGTTTTGCCTGCTCCATGTTGTGCCCATGCATTGTTATATATGTAAGCAAAATCCTTAGCGTATTTTGTAATATTCTTTTTCTTAATATTATCTACATATACGTCTGTGTTTTTAGAAATTTCCTTATGCCTGATAAAAAATTTCTCTTGAAAGTTAATATCGACTTCCATTCCAAAGCATAATTGATTGAAATAAACTTGAAATCCATATTCTTCAAAAAAATCCACATAATATGGTGGATTATAGTTCATGCAGTAAAGTGGGGGATGATAACCTTCTATAAGTAGTCCCCACCATCGATCGCGTTCACCAAAGTTTATAGGGCCATCCATGGCTTCCATCCCTTCGTTTTGCAACCATTCTTTACAGTGGTCCAACAAGTAGAATGCAGCTTCTTTATCATTTATAATTTCAAAAAAGCCAATCCCACCTGTAGGTTGCTCTTGTTCATATTTTTTATTGACAAATGTTGCAACACGACCTATTGGTTCATTTTTATCATTGAATAAAATCCAGCGTTTGCATTTACCATTTCTGAATGCTTTGTTTTTTTCAGGGTCGAATACAGCTTCTATGTCCTTATCTAATGGTTGAACCCAGTTTGGAAATTCTTTATATATTTTAGTAGGTAAGTCTAAAAAGATACGGATATCTTGTTTAGAGTTAACTTCCTTTACGGTCATCTTTATCAATATTAATTTTCTTAAAAGTTGATTTTAAGAGCGTTTTAAGAGCCCAAAAATACTAGAATTTATTTGGTTAATCTGAAATAAACTAGAATAACTTATGCTTACAATCGTAGACTTTATAATGGGTAATTAATAAAAGGGTTGGTATTTAACACCAACCCTTTTATATGTATTTGTCCTAGTAAATAGTTGAAAATGCTTATTCTTCTTTTGTTTCTTTTACCGGATAAAGTGAACTTATATTTTCTAAATATTCTTTTGGTTTTGCAGTACCTCTATGGCACATTACACAGCTAACATCGGTAGCATGAGTTGGTTTTGGATCTGGATAATAGGGTTTGAAGTAGTTTTCATTTATATCGTGTGTCATTTTAATCATTCCACGTGCTATATTTTTAGCCATTTTAGAATCGTCTGCAAAATCTAATTTTCTAGGCTCGTTTTTACTTGGTGCATGGCAATGACTACATTTTACTCCTAAAGCTTTATTGTAGCCTTCCATTAGGTTCATTAAGCTATCTTTAGATATATCTTGTGGCAATACTTTTAGATTTTGCCATTTGGGTTGATACTCTTTACCAATTTTTTCTATAGAAGCAGTAGTAAAAGAATAAGTTATGGCTATCACAAGTATAGCGCCAAGAGTGTAAAGGAGGGATAATAAATTTTTAAACTTCATAACAAATAGATTTTTAATTGGTGTTTATAGGATGAAAATACTTAATATTTCCTTTAGATTCTTTTTAAATTATGATGTGAAATAAATTATGTAAAATCTATAGTTATATTATTTAAATGTTAATAAAGAAATGGAAGGTGCTTCTAA
>JAJYTI010000095.1 GCA_021793135.1 Bacteroidota bacterium | reverse complement strand
ACTTACCGTACATTATGAAGCCTGCACGCATTTACATAGAACACTACAAGCTATAAAAGCAAAAGGGATGAAAGCTGGAGTGGCAATTAACCCCCATACTCCTATAAATGTACTAGACGATATTATAACAGAGATTGATCTAGTATTAATTATGAGTGTTAATCCAGGTTTTGGTGGACAGAAGTTCATAAAACATACCTACAAGAAAGTAGAAAAACTAAAAGCATTAATTCAAGAAACCGATGCTTCGACAATTATTGAAATTGATGGTGGAGTTACTAATGAAAATGCTAGTCAATTGATAAAAGCAGGAGCAGATGTTCTGGTTGCAGGTAGCTATATTTTTGGCAATCCAAATCCAATAAAAGTTATTGAAGATTTAGATAAGCAGATTAATAATGTGGAATAGTTATCCACAATTTTTAAAAATTTCTACTTATCCACAGGGTTATCCACAAATCAACACCTGATAATCAACGATATAAAAAATAGCACACAAGTTATCCACAAACAATGTGGATAACTGTTGAAAACTACAAACAATTTACAATGAATTATACCACATTAATAATCGGAGCTGGACCTATTGGCATTGCATGCGCTTTAGCATGTAAAAATGCTGGAATAGATTATGTAGTAATTGAAAAAGGATGTTTGGTAAACTCTATTTATAATTATCCTTTAGATATGACATTCTTTTCTAGTTCTGAACGATTAGAGATAGAAGGAATACCATTTATCTGTAATGCTCCAAAACCTAAACGGAAAGAGGCATTGGAATACTACAGACGTGTAGCTACCTCCAATGAATTGAATATTAAAGTATATGAAGAGGTAAAAAAAGTTGTAAAAACTGATGAACACTTTATTGTTGAAACAAGTAAACAGAGCTATCGTGCTAGCAAAGTAGTGTTAGCTACAGGATTCTATGACATACCTAACAAATTAAACGTACCTGGCGAAGAGCTAAATAAAGTGCACCATTACTATAAAGAGGCACATAGGTATAGTTTGCAAAAAGTAGTTGTTGTAGGAGCGAGCAACTCTGCAGTAGATGCTGCATTGGAAATATGGCGTAAAGGTGGTGAGGTTACAATGATTGTGCGCGGAAAGGAAATTGGTAATAGAGTAAAATATTGGGTACGCCCAGACATCGAAAATCGAATTACCGAAGGAAGTATTACCGCCTATTTTGAAAGTGAAATAGAAGAAATTACCGAGACCACGGTAAAATTCCGTACACCTAATGGCATAAAAGAAATTGAAAATGATCACGTACTTGCGTTAATTGGATATAAACCTAATTTTGAATTTCTTGAATCATTAGGAGTAGCACTATCTAACGATGGTAACAAATATCCTAATTACAATCCACAAACAATGGAGAGCAATGTTCCAGGCTTATATCTAGCAGGAGTAGTTTGTGGAGGACTAGCAACACATGAATGGTTTATAGAAAATTCTCGTATTCATGCCAAGCGCATTGCATCGCATATTGCTCATGGTGAATTAGTATAAAAGTAAAAGAGCGACTAATGTATATTTACCTTTGTCGCTCTTTTATTTATTGCAATTATTGATTAATTTCTTCTTTCTTTTTAACCTCATCCACTGGTGTGTCGTTCTTCATAATATTAACCACAACCAGAACTAAAGCCAAGCATACAATTGCAAACAGGATAATAAGTGCGGTCCCTATCCCCCAATTGTATAATGGTAATAAAAGTTTTGTGTTTAGCATAAGAATCGTATTATTTTATTAGTAAAGATTTTTTATTAAAAACAAAATTTATTTGCACTAGCAGAATGTAACTCTACAGCTTCTGGCGAAATATATGGTATTCCCAGCCCTAGGCCGCGAAGTATAAATAATATAGCAACAATTGCCACGAATACAGGTACAATACGCTGTAATCTCTGTCTGGCTTTACCTTTAAGGAAGTTTCCTAGGTAAACAGCAAAGCTCATAAGCGGTACCGTACCTAATCCAAAGAACATCATATAAACTCCTCCTTCCAATGGATTTGCAGTAGCAATAGCACCAAATACAGCCATATATACTAAACCACATGGTAAAAGTCCGTTTAAGACCCCAATACTCAAGAAAGTATCACTTCTTTTTTTCTTAAGTTCCTTACCGAGCGCACTTTTTACCTTACCAACCCAACGATAGATTGGTTTTGAAAAATTGTATTTATTAAAAACTCGTGTAGGTAAGAATACCACAAGCAACATAAGTACCCCCATAGCTATGGACAAGGCTTGTTGCAATCCAAACAACTGAAAACTACTTCCTACCAATCCAAACAATATTCCTATTAGCATATAGCTAAACAATCGCCCAAAATGATATAAAAATGTTTGCCACATTCCTTTTACACGATTTTGTCTATCTACTGGAAGCATAAAGGCTATGGGCCCACACATACCTACACAGTGAAAGCTACCGAGTAAACCAAAAAGAAATGCAGTTAATAACATAAATTTCTAAATCAATTGTAAATCGTTTTCTTATAAAGATAATTCTTATCGTGATACTGCCAGTCTATACTAATTTGCCACTTACCTTCTGCTAATTGTTCATTTGGAATTATATAGCTAGAAGCATCTAATTTAATAGGTATTTCTATATCCAAATTCTTATCTGAAGGTCTGTACATATATATAGTACCAGAAATCTCCTCGTAGTTAAATTCTTGTGGAAAAATTACAGAGAAAGCATTACCTTCTTTGTTTATTTTCACATTATCCTTGAGTGCGTTACCATTCTGAATAGCATCTATCTCTTGTTGAAAAACATATTCCTTTTGATAATAATCTTCTGTAACCATCTCTGGGTCATAAGCACTACTTATTACCATTTGCAAGACGAAGTATAATATGAACGACATAAATACTGCCATTGCTATCACTATTCCTGTTCCCCAATTAATCTTCATAATTATATTTTTTTCAAATTAAATTGAATGTCTTATATTATTTAAAAGTACGTGGACCAGAGAAAGTGGCTTTAGTTGTAGATAACCTTTTATCACCACTATAAATTCCAATCTGTACTTTTTCTCTATCTGAGCTTAATGCTCTTTCATCAATTTCAATAAACAAGGTCCCCTCTGCATAATCCTGTCCTTCTACTTCAAAAGCTTTATTTCTAACTAGCTTTACTTCTCCATCATGGCTAAGTAATTTAAAGTGTACGGAATCGATATCTCTTGTTGTTTTATTTATAAGTTTATATGTATATACGTTACTTAATATATGTTCACCTTTACGCTCGTACAATTGTCCTGGCAAGCGTAATATAGTAGCATCCAAATCACTTCTTATAAACAACAAGCTAACTAAAACTCCTACTAGTATAGTAAGCACCGCGGCATAAGCTTTCATGCGTCCTGTAAACTTAAACTTTCTACCTTTAGAAATATTCTCTTCACTTGCAAAGCGAATAAGTCCCTTAGGTAAATTTACAGCTTCCATCATAGCATCACAAGCATCGATACAAGCAGTACAGTTAACACACTCTAGCTGTGTTCCATTACGAATATCAATACCTGTAGGACATACTTGAACACATTGAAAACAATCTATACAGTCTCCTTTTCCAAGTGCGGCTCTATCCTCTCCTTTTCTAAATCTAGCTCTACCAGTTTCTCCTTCCCCACGTTTATAATCATAAGCAACAACTATAGACTGATCATCTAATAGCACACTCTGTAATCTTCCATATGGACATGCAATAACGCAAACTTGCTCTCTAAACCATGTGAAAATAAAATAGAAAACTCCGGTAAATGCTAAAAGCATTAAAAAGGTTTTTAAATGTTCTAATGGCCCATCTTTCATGTAGAGCAAAAGATTATCGCTCCCTATTAAATAAGCTAAGAAAACATTTGCTATAATGAAGGAAATAAGGAAAAATATAAACCACTTGGTTCCTTTCTTTCGGATTTTCTCGGCATCCCACTTTTGTTTATCTAATCTAATCTGCTTCCCTCTATCTCCTTCAATCCAATATTCGATTCGTCTAAAAACCATTTCCATGAAAATAGTTTGAGGACAAATCCAACCACAAAAAACTCTTCCGAAAGCGACAGTAAATAAAGTAATAAAGATAATTGCTGTAATCATAGAGATTACCATCAAGTAAAAATCTTGAGGCCAAAAAGGAAAACCAAACACATTGAACCTTCGCTCCATAAAGTTAAATAGCAAAAACTGATTGCCATTTACCTTAATAAAAGGAGATACCAACAAAAAAGTTAGTAGTACATAACTAACGTATTTACGATAATCGTAGTACTTCCCTTTTGGCTTCTTTGGATATATCCAAGAACGTTTTCCTTCCTCATTAATAGTAGCAATACTGTCTCTAAAACTTTCGTTATCGGGCATAGTCTATAGATTAATAGACTGGATGCCTTCTAAAAAACATCCAGTCAGTAATAGTTTCAGTGTTTATTCTTCTCGTTCGTAAAAGTCTCCTTCTGGAGCTTTGGCATCTGGTGGATTGGTTCCTGATAAGCTTATAATATAACTTGATACTTGAGCTATTTCCAATGGGTTTAAGTCATTTTTCCATGAGACCATTCCTTTACCAGCTCGGCCTCCTTCAGAAATAACCGTATAAATAGAAGCAATATCACCACCTAAAATCCAGTAGTCGTCTGTTAGGTTTGGACCTATACCACCTCCACCATCGGCACGGTGACAAGCAGAACAGTTTTGCATAAAAATAGATTCTCCTTCTTTTAAATCTGATGCATCGGTTAATAACTCAACAGTAGATGCATCGATTAAATCTGGGTTGTCTTTTTTATACTTTTCAATTGCTATCGCAGCATCCGCCATTTCTTTATCATACTCCATCTCTTGTGTTGGACCATCAAAAACATGATAATATAACATATAACCTGCAGCAAATACAATGGTTATATAGAATAAATACTTCCACCACGGCGGTAAGTTATTATCCAACTCACGAATACCATCATATTCATGATCCATAATAATGGCATCTTCTTTTTCTATCGGTTTGGTATCTAACATACGTCTATACCAAGCTTTTAGTTTTTCGTTAGATTCACTTTCCTTATAGCGTGCTTTTGCATCTTCTGGAAGTGCACGATACATTGTATTTTTAACAGCACTCAAAGTTATCTCAAATGCTACTGCAATAAAGAGAAGAACTAAAAGCACTAACCATAATATAGGATAGGCCATGATTGCCATTTTGTTGCCGCCATCTATTAGTAATTCAAATAATATGAATGCAACAATCATATATCCTATGACTCGTAAATATGAAGAGGTACTATTCATTGTTCTGTTATATTTGGGTTTATATCATCATCTAATGGAAGATTACTTACTTCTTCTATATATTCTTTTTTTGCAGAAAATATCCACACATAAAGCACAGAAAAGAAAATAAAGAATATCAATAAAGATATAATAGGGTATATAGCTACACCATCTATATTTTCTAAGTTTCCTTTAATAAATTTCAGCATAACTAAGTTTTTATTCGTTAACACTTACTTCATCTCCGTCTGTACTTTCCAAACGAATATCGGTTCCTAAACGCTGTAGATAGGCAATCAAAGCAACGATTTCTCTATCTTTCATCTCGACAAACGGCAAACCATTTTCTTCTGCATAAGATTTCTCTCCTTCATAAGTTTTTACAAAGTCAGGATCTCCATATAAGCTTTCTACAATTCCTTCGGCTTGTTCTTGCATAGAAGTTCTTGCATTTTCTATATCCTCTTCGGTATATGGTGTACCAAGTTTAGTCAACACTTTCATTTTCTTTTCTATATGATCTGTGTTGAGCTCATTGCTAATTAACCATTTATAAGAAGGCATTATAGAGCCTGAAGATGTACTTTCAGGATTGTACATATGGTTAAAGTGCCAGCTATCTGAGTATTTACCACCTACACGTTGTAAGTCTGGCCCAGTACGTTTACTTCCCCATAAGAATGGACGGTCGTAAATATATTCTCCAGATTTAGAGTACTCTCCACCATAACGTTCTGTTTCGCTTCGGAATGGACGAACCATTTGGGTGTGACAAGAAACACAACCTTCTCGGATATATAAGTCTCTACCTTCTAACTCTAATGGTGTATATGGTTTAACTGTTGAAATCTTCGGCACATAATCATCTACTAATAATGAAGGAATAATTTGAACCATACCTCCAATTAATATAGCTATAGTAGCCCAGATTGTTAATTTAACGGGACGACGTTCCAACCAACTATGCCATCCTTCCGAACCAATTCTAGAACGACTGATTTTTTCAAGTGGCATCGCCTCTGCAGCTTCATCTGTAACTTTAGAACCTTGCTGTGCAGTTTTAATTATATTATAAAGCAAAATAAACATACCTGCAATAAACATAGTTCCTCCTATGGCACGTAGCCAATACATAGGCATAATCTCTACTACAGTTTCCATAAAGTTAGCATAACGCAGAGATCCGTCTGGGTTAAATTGACGCCACATAGATGCTTGAGTAAATCCTGCTACATATAATGGCAAGGTATAAAGCACTATCCCTAAAGTTCCAATCCAGAAATGCATATTTGCTAATCTAACAGAGTATAACTTGGTTTTAAATAGACGTGGTGCTAACCAATAAATCATACCAAAGGTTAAGAAACCATTCCAAGCCAATGCTCCTACGTGAACGTGGGCAATAATCCAGTCGGTAAAGTGCGCAATTGCGTTTACGTTTTTAAGAGAAAGTAATGGTCCTTCGAAGGTAGCCATACCATAACCAGTAATCGCCACAACAAAGAACTTAAGAACTGGATCGGTTCTTACTTTATCCCATGCACCTCTAAGAGTCAACAAACCGTTAATCATACCTCCCCAAGATGGCGCTAAAAGCATAACTGAGAAAGCTACACCTAAACTTTGCGCCCATGCTGGTAGCGAAGTATAAAGCAAGTGGTGAGGACCTGCCCAGATATAAATAAAAATTAAAGACCAGAAGTGCACAATAGAAAGCCTATAGGAATATACAGGTCTATTTGCTGCTTTAGGTACAAAGTAATACATTAATCCTAAGAAAGGAGTGGTTAAGAAAAACGCCACTGCGTTATGACCATACCACCATTGTACAAGAGCATCTTGTACTCCCGAATATACAGAGTATGACTTGGTTAAAGTTACAGGTAATTGAATGTTATTTACAACATACAAAACAGTAACCGTAACAAAAGTTGCTAAGTAGAACCAAAGAGCAACATATAAATGTCGCTGTCTACGACGAATCATAGTCCCTATTAGGTTTACTCCAAAAATTAACCAAATTACCGCAACTGCAATATCAATAGGCCATTCTAACTCTGCATACTCTTTTGTTGAGGTTAGTCCCAACGGTAAGGTAATTGCAGCAGCTACAATAATAAGTTGCCATCCCCAGAAATGAATTTTACTCAAAGCATCGCTAAACATTCTTGCTTTAAGCAGACGCTGTGTTGAATAATACACACCGGCAAAAATTGCGTTACCTACAAATGCAAATATTACCGCATTAGTGTGTAATGGGCGCAAACGGCCAAAACTCAACCAAGAAATACCCTCGGTCATGTTTGGGAACATAAACATAAAAGCTAGCAATAAGCCAACTCCCATACCTACTACACCCCAGATAATGGTAGCTACGATAAAATTTCTAACAATTTTATTATCGTAATAAAACTTCTCTACTTCCATAATTACGTTTTCTGTTAATTGTTTTTGGTGGTTTTCGAATTAGACTCTTTTAAATCGGTAGAATTATCTTCGGCTGGGACATCGTTCTCGAATAGTATACGTACAGATGGGGTATACAGGTCGTCATATTGCCCTGATCTCACAGAGACAATAAATACAACGAGAAAGATTAATGCCACAAGTAGGCTTACTCCTAAGAGCAAGAACATAATATCCATAGACTTCTACTTTATTATTTTATTCTTGTAAAACTATATCTGTGCCATGCTTTAATCTATGAGATTTGTCATATTTAGACATTTTACTCCTATTTAGAATGTTTTCAGATAATCTACTCGAAAAAGTTGTGAAAGAGACAATGCTTATAGAACTTAACGGCATGAGTATTGCCGCCACGACTGGCATAAGATTACCAGTTACAGCAAAGCTTGTTCCTATTATATTGTAAAAGAGCGAAAAGATAAAGCTCCATTTTATTATTTGAATACCACGTTTGGAGAGAGCAATATATCTATCCAAATCCACTAGTTTAGGTGCGGATAAGATTCCATCGCAAGCTGGAGAAAACACATTTACATTTTCAGAAACTACTATTCCCACATCGCTTTGTGCAAGAGCTCCTGCATCATTTAATCCATCACCCACCATCATTACAGTTTTACCTTTCGATTGCAATTCT
>JAJYTI010000094.1 GCA_021793135.1 Bacteroidota bacterium | reverse complement strand
GAATGATTTTGAAGCAAATTTAATATCCCATTTAGTACGGTCAATTTTGAATGGTTCAGAAACTATTTCAACTAAACCATCTTCTATCTTATTTATTTCAACTGGGAATCCTACTTCTTGAGTTTTTCCTCTTAAAGTTAAATTACCTACTAAATAAGTTTTCCCATCTTTACTAGAAGTACCTGTAGCTGAAAATTCTGCAGTTGGGAATTCATTCACGTTAAAGAAATCGTCTTCTTTACCTTCTACTGTTCCCATTAGGTGAGCCTCAAGATTTTCTTTGTACTCTCCTTCTAAGTCGGTAACTTCAATAGATTTCATGTCAATAACAAAAACACCAGCTACTACCTTATCATCTTTTAGGTCAAACTTTCCTTCTTTAAGAGAAATAAGACCAGTGTGAGTGGTACGAAGAAGAGGCTTATAGCCTTCCCAATTCATAGTAGAGTTATCGATGTCTATAACATATTGTGTAGTTTCTACTTCTTCAGAAACCTCATCTACTACTAATGGTTCCTCATTAGTCTTTTGGTTGTTACAAGAAGTTAAAGCGAACAAAATAGATGTCGCAAAAAAAAGTTTAAAAAAATGCTTTTTCATGTTTTTATAAAATTGAAAATTTATGACTTGCAAAAATAGATAAAACTCTCTTGCAATCCAATAGACTATCCTAACTAAGAAATATTTGTGTTGAAGCTTTGTGACATTGTGTCATCGACGTAAATTTGGCAAAGCTTTTGACTAAAACAAATAGAGTAAAATTCTTACAATATATTCGTATATAAATATGAGCAATAAAGAAGAAAAGAACAAGAAAGAGACTGTTGCAGAAGATCAGATGCAACAGGAGAACAATAAAGATACGCAAGACACAAATACCGATGAGGTAAAAGATGAGGTGACAGAATTAAAAGAGGTTCTTGCAAACGAGAAAGATAAGTATGTGCGATTATTTGCAGAGTTTGACAACTTCCGTAAACGAACCGCAAGAGAGTCTATAGAAATCCGAAAGACAGCGAGTGGAGATGTTATGTCAGCTTTACTGCCGATTTTAGATGATTTCGATAGAGCGCTTAAAGAATTAAAAAAGTCCGAAGACGATTCGTTGTTTAAAGGAGTAGAATTAATTCACAACAAGCTTAAAAATACTTTGGGTTCAAAAGGACTTGAAGAGATGGAAGTAAAACCAGGTGATAAGTTCGATGCTGAATATCACGAAGCTATTACACAAGTACCTGCACCAAACAAGAAGTTGGTTGGGAAAATCGTTGATGTGGTAGAAAAAGGGTATACCTTAGGCGACAAAATATTACGTTACCCTAAAGTGGTTACTGGACAATAAAGATTATTATGAAGGAAGATTATTATGATATATTAGGGGTGTCAAAAGATGCTTCGGAAAGTGATATTAAAAAAGCTTACCGTAAAAAAGCAATCAAATATCACCCTGATAAGAACCCAGATAACGCAGAGGCCGAAGAGAAGTTCAAAAAGGCAGCAGAAGCATATGAAGTGCTAAGCGATCCTGAAAAAAGAGCTCGTTACGACCAATATGGTCACCAAGCTTTCCAAGGAGGAGCTGGAGGCTTTGGTGGTGGTGGAATGAATATGGATGACATATTCAGTCAGTTTGGCGATATCTTTGGTGGAGGCTTTGGTGGTTTTGGTGGTGGATTCGGTGGACAAAGAGGTACACGAAGAGCCAAAGGAACCAATATGCGTGTTAGAGTGAAACTAACATTAGAAGAAATCACTAAAGGCGTTGAGAAAAAAATAAAACTAAAAAGACGTGTAGTTGCAAAAGGGACTACATACAAAACTTGTTCTACTTGTAATGGTACTGGTCACGTAACGAGAATCCAGAACACTATTTTAGGTAGAATGCAAACTTCTGCACCTTGTGGAGCATGTAGTGGAACGGGGCAAGTAATTGATAAACGTGAACCAGGAACAGATGCACAAGGATTAAAGCAAATAGAAGAAACGGTAACAATTAAGATTCCTGCTGGTGTTGTAGATGGAATGCAACTGAAAATGTCTGGAAAAGGAAATGATGCTCCAGGCAATAATGGTGTGCCAGGAGACTTATTAGTCCTTATAGAAGAAATTCCTCACGAAACTTTAACCAGAGAAGGAGATAATATCCATTATGATTTATATATAAGCTTATCCGATGCAGTACTAGGTAGCTCACAAGAGATAGATACGGTAGATGGTAAAGTGCGTATAAAAATCGAATCAGGAATACAAAGTGGTAAAACATTACGATTACGAAATAAAGGTATCCCTAACTTAAATGGATATGGTAAAGGAGATTTATTAGTACACGTAAATGTGTGGACACCACAAACAGTAAGTAAAGAACAGCGCGAATTTTTCGAGAAAATGAGAGATGATGATCACTTTAAGCCAAATCCAAATAAAAGTGAAAAATCATTTTTTGAACGCGTAAAGGATATGTTTTCATAAATAATAGTTTTTTTGATTATGTAAAAATCCCAATAACTTAGCATTTAGTTATTGGGGTTTTTATTTTGTGATGAAAATTCATGTAAAATACATCTAAAAATAACTTTTCTATGTTACTTTGTAATACCTTGCATACAGCATAATTGCTTATGAATAATCCATTAAAAATTAAATTAAAACTCTTACTAGATAAATTATATGAATCCTATTCTAGATATTAAAAATATATCCAAATCCTATGGCGAACATCAAGCACTAAATAATGTGAGCTTACAAGTTCCAGAAGGTAGCGTGTTTGGATTGTTAGGGCCTAATGGTGCTGGAAAAACGTCTTTGCTTCGCATCGTTAATCAGATTATCCTTCCCGATACAGGAGAGGTGTTGTTTGATAACCAACCCTTAAAAAAACTACACATTCAAGATATTGGTTATATGCCAGAAGAACGTGGCTTATATAAATCTATGAAAGTTGGAGAGCAAGCTGTGTATTTGGCACAACTTAAGGGCATGGAGAAATCAGTAGCCATTGAGAAGCTTAAGTTTTGGTTTAAAAAACTTGGAATCGCTGAATGGTGGGATAAAAAAATACAAGAACTTTCCAAAGGAATGGCACAAAAGGTTCAATTTATAGTCACTGTTGTACATGAACCAAAATTATTGATTTTTGATGAACCATTTAGTGGTTTTGACCCAATAAACGCACAGGTAATTCGGGATGAAATTCTAGAATTGAGCAATAAAGGAGCAACCATAATTTTCTCTACACACCGTATGGAATCGGTAGAAGAGTTGTGTGAGTATATTGCTTTAATCAATAAATCTAGATGCATTTTACAAGGAAAGCTAATTGATATTAAACGAAACTTTAGAACCAATACTTTCCGTTTAGGACTTCTAACAGATAATCCATCGCATGCGAAAGAAATTATAGAACAATCTTACACAACGACTATAACCGATTTTAAAAGTATAGACGAAGAATTAAAATTAGAAATCCAATTAGGAGAAGGAAATACCAATGAGTTGCTATCTTTTGTGAGTCAATTAGGAAGAATAACACACTTTGAAGAAGTGATTCCATCGGCAAGCGACATCTTTATTCAAACTGTAAAAAATAATTAAGTATTATGAATCACTTATTATTAGTAACTAAAAGAGAGTATATAAACAGAGTCCGAAATAAGGCATTTGTTATAATGACCTTTTTAAGTCCTTTGTTAATGATAGGTATGGCTGCTTTGGTTGGTTTCCTATCATATAAAAACAGTGATACAGAAAGACATATAAATATTCTGGACGAAAGTAATTTGTTTAAAAGCGAATTGGTTAGTACAGAACGATATAAATATACTTTCTTAACCGATGTAGATTTATCTGAAGCCAAAACGCTTACCGAAGAGTCTGATTTATATGGTTTGCTTTATATACCTAAATCTGAAAATTTAGAAGACTTAAGCAGAAAAGTAGAATTCTATTCAGAAGGCACACCATCTCTATCTGTAATCGAACAAATAGAAAGAGTAATTGAAAACAAGATCAATTTATTAAAGATTCAAGAAGAAGGCCTAGATGCCGATTACTTGGCTTCTTTGCAAATAGATGTAAATGTCCGGTTGGAAAGTTTTAAAGGGCAAGAAAGCTCAAAGCTAGCGTCAACCTTAAAACTCGCATTTGGAGGTTTGGCTGGATATTTACTCTTTATGTTTATCATTATCTACGGAAATATGATTATGCGTAGTGTAATCGAAGAGAAGTCTAGTAGAATTATCGAAGTAATAGTTTCCTCGGTGTCACCTATGAAGTTGCTTTTAGGTAAAGTATTTGGAACGGCTTTAGCTGGAATTACGCAATTTGCTATTTGGGTTATTCTTTTGGTTGTTTTAGGAGGTGTTGCTAGTAGTGTATTTGGGGTAGAATCAACTCCAATGCAATCCGAAATGAGCATAGAACAAGCAAGTCAATTTGCAGATGTAATTCAAATAGGTATAGCAGAAATACAACAACTACCATTATTGAATTTGTTTGTTATGTTCTTGTTCTTTTTTATTGGTGGGTATTTACTTTATGCCTCTTTATATGCTGCCATTGGTGCTGCGGTAGATAATGATGCAGATTCGCAACAATTTATGATGCCCATATTAATGCCATTAATGATTTCGGTTTATGTAGGATTCTTTACTGTTATCGAAGAGCCGCATGGTGTTATTTCAAAAATATTTTCTTACATACCATTTACATCTCCAGTGGTAATGCTAATGCGAATTCCGTTTGGAGTTCCAATTTGGGCACAGCTGCTGTCGGTCTTTATTTTATTTGGTACATTTATACTTGTCTTGTGGTTTGCGGCAAAAATTTATAGAGTAGGAATTCTTGTATATGGAAAAAAACCTTCTTACAAGGATTTATTGAAGTGGATGAAATACTAGTTTTATCAAGTAAATGCAAGAGACAACCAAGTAAAAAAATTAATATAATTTATGTCAAAAATACTGATTATAGAAGATGAGGCGGCGATTCGAAGAGTGTTGCATAATATTCTATCAGAAGAATTTCCAAAACACCAAATATTCGACGCCGAGGATGGAATAAAAGGTTTAGAGATTTTACAAAAAGAAAGTATAGACCTAGTTCTTTGCGATATCAAAATGCCTAAAATGGATGGAATAGAGGTTCTAGAGAAAGGTAAAGAGCTTAGTCCAGACACTCATTTTGTTATGATTTCTGGACATGGAGATTTAGAAACAGCTGTACAAACTATGCGCTTAGGAGCTTTTGATTATATTTCTAAACCACCAGATTTAAACCGACTTCTACATACAGTAAGAATGGCATTGGATCGAAAGCATCTTGTACAAGAAAATAAACGACTAAAACGAAAAGTAAGTAAGAAGTATACGATGATAGGGGAATCCGATCCTATCTTGAAAATAAAAGAGATGATCGATAAGGTTGCACCTACCGAAGCTCGTGTGCTTATCACAGGTGGTAATGGTACAGGTAAAGAGCTAGTAGCTCACTGGATTCATGAAAAGAGTGAAAGAAATAAAGCTCCAATGATAGAGGTAAACTGTGCTGCCATACCTGCAGAACTTATAGAAAGTGAATTATTTGGACATGTAAAAGGTGCATTTACATCTGCAAATACAAATAGAGAGGGAAAATTTGAAGCCGCCAATGGTGGAACGCTATTTCTTGACGAGATTGGCGACATGAGCTTATCGGCACAATCTAAAGTACTTCGTGCACTGCAAGAAAATCAAATTCAACGTGTAGGAAGCGATAAAAATATAAAGGTAGATGTGCGTGTTCTTGCAGCAACAAATAAGGACCTAAAGAAAGAAATAGAAGAAGGTAGGTTCAGAGAGGATTTATACCATAGATTAGCAGTAATTCTAATTGAAGTCCCTGCTTTAAATGATAGACGAGAAGATATTCCATTACTTATAGATCATTTTACAAAACAAATTAGTGAGCAACAAGGAATGGTATCCAAAGAGTTTTCTAAGGAAGCTATAGATAAGCTTAAAAAATATGACTGGACTGGAAACATTCGAGAACTTCGTAATGTAATCGAAAGATTATTAATCTTAGGAGAAGACACAATTAGCCTTTCGGATGTAAATCAATTTGCAAATAAATAAAATTTTAGAATGGATCCAGTTAGTTTAAAAAATTTTAAAATAACTAGTTCAACAGATTTATCCGTGTTGCCTACGCGTTTGGACATCGATAAAAAAGATGCTAAAAAACATTTAAAGGTTACGCGTAAAGCCTTGGCAAAACTACAGGAAAAGTTATATGCTTATGGCAAATACTCTGTGCTGGTTTGCATACAAGGAATGGATACTGCTGGGAAAGATAGCTTGATTCGTGAGCTTTTTAATCGATTTAATGCTTCTGGAATTCAGGTGCATAGTTTTAAAGTGCCCTCCGATAAAGAAAGAAAACATGATTATTTATGGAGACATTATATCGCTCTGCCACAAAATGGAATGTTTACTGTTTTTAATAGAACTTATTACGAAAATGTATTAGTGTCTAGAGTGCACCCAGAAATAATCCTTCAAGAAAACCTACCTCATATTGAAACGGTAGAAGATATAGATAGTGATTTTTGGGAAGATAGATATGAGCAGATTAGAAACTTTGAGAAACATATCTCTCAAAATGGGACCATTATTTTTAAATTCTATTTACATCTTTCTAAAGAGGAACAAAAAAAGAGACTTCTAAGAAGATTAGATAAACCAAAACACAATTGGAAGTTTTCTCCAAACGATGTAATAGAACGTCAATACTGGGAAGAGTATCAGAAATATTATCAGGAAGCTATAAATAAAACTTCCACAGAATATGCACCATGGTATGTGATTCCTGCAGATTGCAAACAAACGGCACGTGCGTTAGTTGCTTCTATTCTTTTAAAAAGATTACGGATGTTTAGTGATATTCAAAAGCCAGAATTGAGTAAAAAACATATAGAAGAATTGAAGAGATATCGTATAAAGCTTAAAGAAGAAAAGTGACTTGTTTCTAGAATTAAGAGCTTTCGTGTTTTGTTTATGATGCTTTTTAATAGTAATGTTGGATTTGTCTATGTTTGATGCGCTGTTATTTGTTATAAGAGGCTGAATTTTTCACTCATTTAATTTGATTTATTCACCTTCTCGAATTATTATAAATAAAAAAACAATTTGATAGATGAAAACACTCAAGAATCTCTTCTAAGATTGTTGGGTGTTTTTTTGTTATATATGTTCTAGGTATAAATAACCCATTAGAACTTTCAAAATATTTATATTCGTAGTAGAGGAAGTTTCTTGTTTTTAAAATAAGAATATAAATACGATAAAAACGTTTACAATTAATTCATTTTAGGTGTTATGAAAATAAAACTATTTGTCATTACTTTTTTGAGTACTATAGTACTTCATTCGCAATCTATTCAAAAACAAGAAGATTCCGATATGATTAAAGCAATTCATGAACATGCTTTAACCTATGGTAAAAGTTATGATTGGCTTACTCATATTACAAAAAATATTGGAGCAAGGTTAACTGGCTCTCCAGAATTAGATGAAATGGTAAGTTATACCAAACACGAAATGGAGAAACTAGGTCTGGATAGTGTTTGGTTAGAACCTGTAATGGCACCTAAATGGACTAGAGGAGAGAAAGAAGAGGCTTATATCTTATCTAAAAACAACAAAATAGAGGTAGATATTCTAGCACTAGGTGGTTCTATTGCTACGCCAAATACAGGAATTCAAGCAGAAGTTATAGAAGTAAATAGTTTAGAAGAAATTACCAAATTAGGAAAAGAAAAAGTATCTGGTAAAATAGTGTTTTTTAATCGTCCAATGAACCCTAATCTTATCAATACTTTTAATGCCTATGGTGAGGCTGCCGACCAACGTTTTGCTGGTCCTAGAGTAGCGGCTGAATATGGAGCAGTTGGGGCAATTGTACGCTCTATGACGTTAAGACAGGACGATGTGATTCATACAGGATCTACAGGTTATGGGGATTTATTGCCAGAACAATATATACCTGCTGCAACAATTAGTACAAACACAGCCAATCGTTTAAGTGCGTTATTGAAAGAAGAAGAGAAAGTTTCTTTCTTTTTTAAACAAAACTGTGAGATTCATGATGCTGTTCTTACTTACAATGTTATTGGAGAAATTCGTGGGAAAACACATCCCAATGAAATATTGTTAGTAGGTGGTCATTTAGATTCATGGGATGTAGGTGAGGGAGCACATGATGATGGGGCAGGAATAGTACAGTCTATGGAAGTTATGGAAATATTTAAAAGCTTGAATTATACTCCTAACAGAACGATTAGAGCTGTACTTTTTGCAAACGAAGAGAATGGACTTATGGGAGGTAGAACATACGCTGAGAATGTGAAGAAAAATAGTGAATATCATCTTTTCGCAATCGAATCCGATTCTGGAGGATATGTCCCAAGAGGTTTTTCTTTTGATACCGAAGTGCCTGAAAAAACAATCGAAAAACTACGTAGTTGGTTGCCATTATT
>JAJYTI010000093.1 GCA_021793135.1 Bacteroidota bacterium | reverse complement strand
CTTTTCAGCAAGCCCTATTATAAATTTTCATATTCAAACCTCTACAAAATCAAATTATTAGCAATAGAATATGATTCCATTACATATAATATTGTATTTTTATATTAGTCAACAGCTTTTTAATCCATTTCACATTATGAAAAAAACTTTACTTTTATTTTTTTTACTCTTTTCTGGATTTGTTTATAGTCAATCTGTTTATAACAATTATGATCAAAATAAATGGCGTGTAGGTGGTGGTGTAGCCATGAACTTTGGAAGTCATGGATATTTTGGATTAAATATATCACCGTTTATTGGATATGAAATAATACAAAATTTGGAAGGAGGATTAAGTACAGGTTATCAATTTTCGAAATACAATGATGTAAAACAAAACTTGTTTAGCATTGGACCATATATGAATTTTTATCCGACTCAATTTTTATTTGCTCGAGCACATTATGAATATTATACTGGTTCTACAAAGTTTAAACATATTGAACAGAAAGGAAGTTTTGACGAAAGTGCTTTGTGGATAGGTGGAGGCTATCGTTCTGGCGGACGAATTCAATTTTATGCGGGCATTATGTACAACGTTTTATACAAAGAAAATAAAAGTCTATTTGCTGAAGCCTATCAACCTATAGTTGGGGTAAGTTTTGGATTATAAATTCTATATATACTCTAATTAATTTATTAGATTAAAACAATAGCCACTTGATATCAAGTGGCTATTGTTTTATATTTTATTTCGATTTAACTCAAGATTCAGTATCTATAACACACCTATTACAATTTTTGGTTTGATTACCAAATACAATCATAGGACACTGCGTAATCGGATTTTTAAACACTGCACATGGAAAATTATAAGCAGCTGCTATTACTTTTTCTGTGAAAATATGTTCTGGTGTGCCAAAAGCCGCTACCTTACCTTTTTTCAGCAACAGTACTTTGTCTGCAAATTCTGCTGCTAAATTTAAATCATGTAGTACTACAATAGCTGCATTACCTTTTTGAGTAAACTCTCTTATAGTTTCCATTATGTTGTATTGGTGACGAACATCTAAATTATTTAAAGGCTCATCAAAAAGTGCAAGCTTGGAAGTCTCATCGTTTTGTAATTGTGCTAACACACGGCTTAAATGTACGCGTTGTTTTTCACCACCGGATAAAGAATTATAATGCCTGTTACGAAGTTTATATATATCCGTTTTCTTCATCATCTCTTCAATAACATCTAAATCTTCTTGATGAGGAGATGCATTAAAATAAGGATAACGCCCCATTAACACAACGTCTTTGACTAATAGGCCTATATCTGAATTATTCTCTTGCGAAAACTTAGCTTTATTGTGTGCTAATTCTTTAGCACACCAAGTAGAGAATTTTCTATCTTTAAAATATATTTCATCCTTGTCGGATATATTCTCATTGGATAACATTCCTAATAAAGTAGATTTTCCAGCCCCATTAGGTCCTATAATCACCAAGGTCTCTCCTGCTTTTATTGAAATCTCTACCTCATTCAATATTTGAAAGCTCCTATGAAAACGTGATATTTTATTAGCAACAAGCATCATATATTTATAAGTTTTTTTTGAATCGAATTAAAATAGCGATGAATATAGGAGCACCTAAAAATGCAGTTAAAATACCTATAGGCATTTCTGATGGTGCTACTATTGTTCTACTTATAGTATCGGCTATTAACAACAATATACTACCAACTACAGCCGATAATGGTAATATGATGTGATAATTCGATTTAAATATTAATCGTAATATATAAGGTACAATTAAGCCTACGAATCCAATTGCACCAGCAAATGCTACACAAGTTCCTACCATCAATGCGGTAAGAATTATAATTCGCTTTTTAACCTTCTCTACTGGAATTCCTAGGTGTGTGGCATCTTCTTCGCCTAACATCATTGCATTTAAAGCTTTACCTTTATTAAGCAATAAAATGTAAGAGAAAAATATTACTATAACCAATATGCCATTTTTAAGCCAAGTAGCACCCCCAAGACTTCCTAAAGTCCAGAAGGTTAAATCTCTTAATTGTTCATCATCGGTTAAATACGTTAGAAAGCCAGTTACAGCCCCTGCTAAAGCAGAAATTGCAACACCTGCTAAAAGCATTACTACAACATTGGTTTTACGCCTAGTAGTAGACATTCTATAGACAAAGGTCATCGTTAATATGGCACCTATAAATGCCATAATACTAATCAAAGAATAGTTTAATACATCTGGTAAATAAGAACGAAAATGCCCCCCTAATACAATTCCAATTGCTGCGAATAAAGATGCTCCCGAAGTCACACCAATTAAATTTGGCGTGGCCAATGGGTTTTTAAACATTCCTTGTAAGCAAGTTCCAGAAACTGCAAATGCACTTCCCATCAAAATTGCCATCACGATTCGTGGTAAACGAACATTAAAAAGTACATAATGGTCCATCTCAGAAACCAAACCATTACCACTTAATTCATTTTTAAATATTTGCCATAAAGAAGAATCTTCAAAGGAGTATGCCCCTAGTTTCAGAGAAATAGAGGCAACTCCTATAAGTAGTACAAAACATACACTTATATAAAGAAGCAACTTATTCTGCATACTCTCTCAATAACTTATTCAATTCGTATGCTGCCTCTCCTACTCTTGGTCCGAAATCCGATATCAATCCTCCATCCATAGCAATTATCGCTTTATTTTTCCCTGCATTTGTCTGCGATACTCCTGGAGTAGATTTAAGTAACCCTTCTTTTCCACCTAAACTTTCTAATCCTGAATCGAATAATAAAATAACATCTGGATTATTACTCAATAATGCTTCTTCGGTTAAAGGCTTGAAATCTTTAAATCCTTTTACAGCATTTTGTCCTCCTGCTAATTCAATAATACTTTCCATAGGAGTTCCTTCTCCCGCTACCATCATGGAACCTGCTCCACGTGCATAGATAAAAAGTACTTTTGGTTTATTCTCAAAAGATTCAACTTTATCTAAGTCAGCATCTATTTTATTTAATAAAGGTTCCGTTTCCTTATTATCTATAAAATCCGATACTTCATTGATTAAGATTTTGGTTCCTTCTACATTAAACTCTTGCTTGAATAACTTATAATTCAATTTTAATCCTTCTATAGAACGAAGTAGATCGGAATTCAAATCATTTTCAGCAGCTAAAATTAAAGTTGGTTTTAAATCTGCTAGTGATTCGATATTTAAAGAACGAACATGCCCTAAATCTTGAATGGAATCTTTAATCCATTCAGGATAAGTACTAGTTACATCTCTTCCTACTACTTCTGCTCCAGGATCTAATTCAAATATAATTTCGGTTATGGCTCCATTTAAAGAAACGATTCGTTGTTCTTTATTTTCTACTTTAGTCTGAACAGTCTCTGATTTCTTTGATTCATTACATGAACCTAGAAAAATCATCATTAGAAGCAAAAGAGTTATCTGTGTGTTTTTCATAAATATGTTCTAAATAAATTATCATTGTAAGAAACGATACGGTCAATATTTCTAACAATTAAGCTTCGTACCCCTCAATATGTTTAGCTAATAATTCTTTAATCGCTTTTCTTGCTTTTTCTGAATTATATTTATCACCAACAAACTCATCAGCTAATTCAAATTGGGCATTATATAGCTTTTCATCTTCCGAAACATTGATGATGTCACGACTACTGATTATTTCATTCCAAATTTCACGTACATCTGCCCAGAATGCTTTTTGGTCTTTCCACCAGTCCGTAGCATCTGAAGCATCGTAATCTTTTCTAGTAAATGTTTCTAAACCTTTCTCTAAACAGATAAGTGTATCTTCATTCTTTTCTTCACAACGATGGATTTTCTCATTATCCTGATCAAGTACCCAATCCCCATTTTCAAAAATCTCTATATGTGAATGACGTCTTAGAACATTATAATCATCTCTAATTGTAATCTCTCTACGTGGTAATGGAGAATCGGTAGTACTTTGCCAAAAATGGCGTCCATCTACATGCACCCAAGTACCATAACCTTCATATCGAGGACAATCATCTACTTGATAAACTTTTTGACTCCATGTTCCCTTTGCTTGTTCTGGTGTTAGTTTTATTTTTTTCCATTTATGATCTTTCACTAAGGTAAGAATCTCTCTATTTTCATAAATCCAATCCTGTCTCCAGTGCTTAATCATCATACCTTTTCCTACATATAAGATATGCTGAATAGAAATTTTATTTTCTGTTTCTTCTATGATAAATGCAACTTCTTTTGCTGCAGAAAATTTTCTATCGTAATACTCGTAGTTCTTTTTTGGTGCAAAAGTTTCTGCAAAACGGAAATCAACACGATAACATCCTGCTAAAGATTTAATCAATTCTCTTTCTAATTGTTTTTTTGTACTAACATTATCTAAATGCTTTTCTGAAAACACATTAACATTCTCAATTTTGGAATCCATACCTAAAAGTTTAAAAAAATATATTTAATTAATTTATTTATATGTTTTATTACCAATAACAACAAATAACGCTTAAAGAATAAAAATTACGATAGCCGTATTTATGTCGTTTTCTAGGCCAAAAGTACAGATATTATTTAGATTAATTAAGAATTAGACATATATTTGCCGGACTATGCTTAATTAGACTTAATATAAATAATGAATAAGAAGACCGCTTTTATTACAGGAATATTATTGTCATTACAAACATTAACCTTTGCACAGGCTAATATTCAAGACACTATTAACAATTGGCAAGAAGAATTAAAGCCCGTAGTTTTAACAGGGCAATACAACCCACAATCTGTAGATAAATCTATAGTAGAAGTGGATGTATTAACACAAGTCGATATAAAAAGAATGGCTGGGAATACACTTGGTGATGTTTTAAATCAGACATTAAACTTAAGTATTATACCCAATGCTGGAGAAGGAAGAAGTGGTATAGAGCAATTTGGGTTCAATTCTGAATATATCAAAATATTAGTTGACGGTGTCCCAATTGTAGGAGATGAAGGTTTCGGAAATGCAATAGATATAACACAAATAAACTTAGATGACATACAGCAAATAGAAATTGTAGAAGGCGCTATGGGCGTCCAATATGGATCGAATGCTGTTACGGGTGTTGTAAATATTATAACCAATAAGAAAAGCTTTTATAAATGGCATATAACCCCTTATATTCAAGAGGAAACCATTGGAAATGAATATGGATGGTTTGATGAAGGAAGGCATATTCAATCTATAAAAGTTGGTCATAACATTTCTGACAATTGGTATGCCGACATTATTTATACCCGAAATGATTTTAAAGGGTTCTTAAATAACAATCAAGGTAAAGAATATTATAACCCAGACAATGGTAATGATGGGCTACGTGGATATGAATGGCTACCCAAAGTTCAGAACACTACGAAAGCACTTGTTAACTATGATAAAAATGATTTTAGTGCTTTTTATAAATTCGAATACTTTGATGAACAAACCGAAAAATATGCGAAGAATGTACATTTAAACCCAAATCCAGCAACCCAAACATTAAACCCGACCGCAAATGATGTTCTATTCCGAACCAAACGATTATATCATCATGCAAATGCAACAGGTAAGTTATTTAAAAAATTAAATTATAATATATCGGCTTCTTACCAAGAGCAAATTCGAAACCAAGAGTCTTTTACATATTATCTTCATTCAAAAACCAAATCCAATATTGATCGATTTGATTATAATACTCGAAAAGGATTCTTCTCTCGTGGTACTTTAAGCAATTTATTGGATAGCGACATCATTCAAATGGCTATTGGTTATGAAATAAATGCAGATAAAGGTTCGGCAAGTGGATTATCAGAACAAAATTCAGGAACCGATACGCAAGACAAAGAAATAAACACTTATAGTGGTTTTGCCTCGGCTGAAATAAATGCAAGCAATCGCTTAACATTTAGTCCTGGAGTACGATATATTCATTCTTCTGTTTTTGACGATCAAATTGCATTATCATTAAGCAGTAAATATGTATTCAATAATGATTATCAGCTAAGAGCAATAATAGGAACTTCTCCTAAAATTCCAAATTTCGAAGAATTATACTTTTATATGGTAGATTCGAATCATGATGTTCGTGGAAATGAAAATCTTTCACCAGAAAAAGGAAAATCTATTTTCCTGCATTTCAAAAAGCCATTCTTCTTTAAAAATAGTGACTTCACTTATGAAACAAAACTATCTGGATGGTATTTAGATGTTGACGACAAGATAGATTTAATCATTGTAAACGACTCTCCCCTAGCTTATCAATTCAACAATATCGATTTATACAGAACTTGGGGAGTAGCATTAAGGAATAAAATTCTCTATAAACATTTTACTGCAAATTTAGGCGTGTCCTATTCTGGAGAATCTAAAGTATTAAACAGTTCCGATATTAAAAATGATAAGTATTTATATTCTATTCAGGTAAACACACAACTCTCCTATCGTATACCACGCTGGAACACTACTTTCTCTACTTACTTCAAATATAATGGTGCGCAATACCAGTTTGTACAGCAATTAGATGAAAATGGAGAACAATATTTTGCAAAACAAAAACAAGATGGCTTTGCATGGTTAGACGCATCTATACGCAAGGATTTCTTGAACAATAAGTTAGAAGTTTCTTTAGGAGCAAGAAATATTCTAAATGTAAAAGATATAAAAACTGCCTCGTCTGGAGGTGCAGGACATAATACCGCTAGCAATTCTCTACTTCTAGGTTATGGCAGTTCGTATTTCTTAAAACTTTTATATAACATCAATTTCTAAACTATGAGAACCACACGTTTCTACATTTTAAGTTTTTTTATATTAAGCTGTTTTGGATTTATTAGTTGCAGTAGCGACGACAACACAGCCAACAACAATGAATTTGTTGTTGCTTTTAAACACTCTTCAGAAAATTTCTTAGATGATTCTACAGAGTTAACTATTGAATTGGTTTATTCCTCGGAAGCGCCAGAGATTGGAAATATTGATATTACCTACACTACAGAAAATTTGACCTATGGTGAGAGTAACGATTTTGTTACTAACCCACTAGCTGCAGAAGGAATAATAAGTATTCCAGTTATACAGGGAACTTCAGGCACCTCGTTTGAACTAACGAAATTAACCGAAGCTTTACCAAACGAAGAAAAGTCCATTACTTTTTCAATATCTAATATTGATATAGCGAACACAGAAGCTTATACACAAGGAAATACTACTACTCAAGTATTCTATAACCCAACCGCTTCTTTAGGTGGTACATTATCTCCAGAGATTGGTGGACCAAACGAACCAAATCAAGTGTACTTGAGTTTGAGTAGAAAAGAAGAAACTTTAGTAAAAAGAGATACATGGGATTTGGGGTTCTACTCTGGCAATGACTTCCGTGTAAAGCTAAATAGCTCGATTTACATGTTTGTAGCTGCATTAGACCAAACCGATATTGATAATGTGAGAGAAACAGATGTAAATCATTTAAAATCAGGCATGGACTTTTTAGTGGAAGGTTCTGACATATATGTCGATAACCCTAATGGAGATATTAACGGTACTGCCATTCAAGCAATTTCGGAAAATGAGGAGGAAAATCCAGTCTATTTATTAAAGTTAGGACATAAAATAGGAACCGAAACCCCAAGTGCTGGTGGTGTTGCTGTTGCTGGAGAAGAACGTGGCTACAAAAAAATAAGAATCTTACGTCAAGGGGAAGATTATATTCTTCAGTATGCCGATTTAAACAGCACTTCACACCAGGAAATTACCATCTCTAAAAATTCAGGATTCAACTTTAATTTTTTCAGTTTCGATACAGAAAATATAGTATCGGTAGAGCCAGAAAAAACAAATTGGGATTTAAATTTCACTGTAAAAACAGAAACACAAGAACTACCTGAAGGTGGACAAACTGCGTATGGTTTCTCTGATTATGTTGAAACAAATACACTTGGAAACGTAAAAGCTTATAGAGTATCTACAGATGATTTTGATTATGACAGCTATTCCATTGCAGATGTTGACGAAAACGAGTTTGTACTAAATCAACGAGTTATTGGTAGTAGTTGGCGAGAAGTTACTCCTCCAGACAGAGAAGTGTTCTCAAACATTTTCTATGTTCTTAAAGATGCTAATGAGAATTATTACAAAATTAAATTCATTTCGTTCTTAAACGAAAACGGGGTCCGCGGTTACCCGGAATTCAAATATGAACTGCTTAATTAATTTTTTTAACCAATTATTTATTTAAAACACACATGAAACATTTTAATCTATTTTTTGCATTGCTGATGACCGCTTTCATCGCAAAAGCACAAGAAACAAATGTGGATCTTTCTTTAAATCCAGATTACACTAACGAATTGTACTTTAAATTCGCTACGAATGAATCTGAGACTTTTCCAGCAGATGCATGGGAAATCGCATTTTTACGCACAGATGCATTCAATTTTGCAGAGCGTATCAACACTTACTTAGGCATAGAAGTTTATGAAGCTTCTAATGATCCAAATGATTATGATACTATAGATCCTTCAGATATCAATAACTGGACTCAATTATATAATAGCGATACGGATTGGGATGAAGGAGCTTTCGATCAAGGTTCTGCGACTTACGGA
>JAJYTI010000092.1 GCA_021793135.1 Bacteroidota bacterium | reverse complement strand
ATACAAACTAAAGAACTTAGTCAGTTTTACTCTTCTGCGTTAAGTCGTAAAAAGGTAATCGATAAAATTGCTACTGCCTCTGTAGAAGGAAATACGTTCTTTAAAGAACAACTCACTAACTATTTAAACGTTACTAGAAAAACACATTTCTCGACCTATAACCTGCTCACAGCGGATAATAAGTCTATCATACTTTACATTCTTTCTCAATTACTTATTCGACCAGGTGATCAAATTTTAGTTGGAGAATACAGTTACTACTTTGCGAATATGATTTACCAACAAGCTGGTGCGAAAATCAATACGATTCCAATGGATGAAGAAGGAATTCAAGTGGACTACATTAGAAAACACTTCTATCCAAGAAGTATTCGATTGATTTACATTCAACCTCAACACCAATATCCTACAAGTATTTGTATGTCGGATAAACGAAGAGAGGAATTATTGGAATTAGCAGAAGAGTTTGACTTTATCGTCATTGAAGATGGCAGTGCGGATGAATTGACCTACGAGAAAACAACCGCCTTACCCCTACTGAAGAAGAAGCATCATAACAAACTAATTTACTTAGGAGATTTCGGACACTTTCTACCTCCAGGATTTCAAACTGGTTTTATGATTGGTCCAGATGATTTTATAAAAGAAGCACATAAATACCTTCCCATTTTCGGAAAGACCGATGTAGTAAAAGAACAAGCTTTAGCCGAAATGATTCATCAAGGAGACATACACCGATACAGACGTAAAGCTTTAACTACTTATCTACATAGACGAAACAAGTTTCAACAACTATTAGAATTCTATTTACCTGGAGTGTTTTCCTATTCATTACCTATGGGTGGATTGGCTTATTGGCTTGTATTACCTACCTCCTATTCTGTATCGGAAATCGCTAAAAAAGCAGAACAACTTGGTTTATTCATCCCACAAACTTGCTGTTACCAAAACTCAAAATTAGCGGCTTTTAGACTTGGATTTGCTCATTTGAATGAGCAGGAAATGGAGAAAAGTTTAAAGATATTGTCAGAAGTAATATTAAAATAAAAAACTTACCACCTAGTATTACTAATAATTGATATCTACTAAATGGTAAGCTTTCTCGAAACTTATCTAAAAGTTATATCTCAACTACTAATCTACTTCCGCTTTTCACCTCTAAATCCCACACTTTTTCGATATCGGATAACTTAGTTCTTTGGACGTTTATTTTTAAATCTCCTTTAGCAGCTAAAGCAAACATTTCTGGTAAGATTTCTTTAATGAGAATAACTACCTCCTCTTTTGTCCAACTTCCTATTCCAGAGCCTGAAATTTGAATATCGGTTCCTCTTAATATAGAAGCAGAAAGAGAGATAGTATCCCCCATCATGGTTCCTACGGTAACCAATCTAGTTCTAGGTGTAAATCTTCCATTTCCTTTTAATGCTAATAAAATAGACTCTACACTTTCACCCCACAAGTAATCAATAATTACATCGATAGAATTCTCTGTATGTTTTTCTTTTATTTCCTTAATAAATGCTTCTTTATCTTGCTTTAATGAAATAATCTCATCCGCTCCAAGGCTTAGTAAGTCTTGTAAAGATTGCTCATTACGGCCGGTTACAATTACTTTCTTAGCACCATAGTATTTCGCTAATTGTACCGCAACTCTACCAGTTACACCAGTAGCTCCGTTAATCAACACTGTCTCTCCTTCTTGTAAACCAGCTCTATATTTTAAAGCCAAAACCGACCCCATCACTGCATTTGGTATGGCAGCTGCAATAGCATAATCTAAGTCTTTAGGAAGTACCACAATCTTGTCTTTTTCTACAAGTGCTTTTTCGGCCAACATTCCGCTTATACCTATTCCATAAACCCCTGTTCCATCTTCCAATATTCCTACACCGTCCCCACCTATTACTTTTGGTGTCCATTCTTTTCCTTTCACTGAATAATGCTTTCCGCTAGCTTGCATTTTATCTAAGTTTTTTACTGCACAAGCTTTTACATATATTAATAATTTATTTTCATCCTTTACTATCGGTTCTGCGAAATCATCAACATATCTAGGTAATTCTCCTAATTGGAATACTACTGCTGCTTTCATTTTGTTCTTCTATTTTGTTTGAATGGTAAAAGTAATAACCAAGCTACGTTTCTTACATTAACATTTGTTACTAAATCCTATTTTTCTTTATGAATTTGATTTTTAATTCTACTTAGATGTACAGATGATATTCCCAGATAAGAAGCGATATAATGTTGTGGAATACGTCGAATTATTTCCGGCCTTTCTTCTAATAACTGCAGATAACGTTCTAGAGGAGAATATTTTATAGTGGAAATAAAATACTTCATATAATCAAAAGTGCGTTCGAATATTTTATCGACAAATAAATTTCTTAATCTAGGATCTTTCATAACTTCCTCTACAATTGTATCTAAATTCTCTTTAGAAATCCACCATAACACACAAGGTTCCATGGTTTCTATATTAGTAGGGCTTGGAATATTTTTTCTGAAACTTTCTATAGAACCAACCATTTCATTTTCAATAAAAAACTGTGTGGTAATATCTTTTCCATTATTGTTTATCCATACACGGATACAGCCTTTTTCTATGATATACATCTTTTTTGAGATAGATCCTTCTTCTAATAAAATTGTTTTAGAAGGCATCTCGATTCTATGAAAATAATCTATATAATGATCCCATTTTTCATTATCTAGTTGCAGCTTACTTTTGATGGATTTAAACATTTTCTTTTATCGATTATACGATTTTTAATATGTAGGTAACATATAAGGATTACATGCTAGGAGTTACTAAATTTACAGTAATATCAGCTATAACTTCTCTTTAAAACCTGATTTATTGAAATTAATTATCTCTTCAAGAAGCCTTTTCTAACGCTTTCTTCTAACAGATTTTTCGTGTAATTCCAGATAACAGCAGAACCCTCTTCCATGGACTTCTTTTTCTCAAACACTTTATCGTAATGCACACCATATTCCTTCCATGTTCCTCCTTCATTAGAAACATTTTGCAATAAAGGCTCAAGTCTATCCATGGTTCTAGCAAATTTAGCTTCTGCAGTTTCTCCAGTTTCAAATTCTTCCCATATATCAATAAACTCATTTGCTTGTTCTTTAGGAAGCAATCCAAAAATTCTATTCGCAGCTTTCCTCTCCTCTTCTGTGTTAGTATGATCTTTTTGTGTGTCGTAGATAAATGTATCACCGGCATCTATTTCAACAATATCATGAACAAGTACCATTTTCAGAACTTTCAAAACATCGATGGGTTCATTAGAGTGCTCTGCTAAAACTAACGTCATCATTGCTAAATGCCAACTATGTTCTGCATCGTTTTCATTTCTATTACTATGAAATAACTTAGTTTTTCGTTGTATGTATTTTATCTTATCTATTTCTTTAATAAAATCAATTTGTTGCAATAACTTATTTTGTTGCATTAGCTTCTTATTTTATAATGGTATTACTAAACGATTATAATTAACTCCTTATCGTCTAAAAATCTTTACTGTAAATTTACTTTAAATAATAACTCATTAGCTCATCTATCCATATTTTCCTGACTATTATTAAGAAAACCAACCAGAAGTTTTAATACCATATTTGCATTTTACCATCTTTAAGATTGCTTTTATTTCTTACATTTAATGTGGACTATTATATTAAAATATGTTAGATACAACGAAGAAAATACAGAGAAGTGCAGAAATTGCAGGAATATTAATCAAATATGGTTTTGAAGATTTAGTTGCAAGATTACCTTGGAATAAAAAGCAAACTAATTCCACTGATACTACCTTAACTACTTCCGAACAAGACTTATATAAACGAATACGTCAAGCTTTGGAAGAACTTGGACCTATCTTCGTAAAACTAGCACAAACGCTATCTACCAGAGAAGGAATGTTTCCAGACGAATTAATACTTGAATTCAAAAAATTAGAGGACCAGGTAGATGGCGAGCAAAATCTAGATATTACAAGCTATTTAGAAGCTGAATTAGATATAAAAGTATCGGAGCACTTCCAAGAAGTAGATTTAGAACCTCTAGCCGCAGCCTCTATATCTGAGGTGTTCAAAGCGAAATTAAAGACCGGAGAGAAGGTTATTTTAAAACTTCGTAGACCAAACATTATCGATAAGGTACAGATTGATTTGGCATTGATTAAAGATTTGGCACAGATGCTTCATAACTACCAGCCAAAGCTTCGTAATCTAAATCTACCTTTAATTGCTTCTTCTTTTGAACAAACTATCTTAGAGGAATTATCTTTCGATAACGAAAGAAAGAACATGCTCCGATTTGCAGAAAACTTTGAAGAAAATCCAAATATCTATGTTCCAAAAGTCTATGAGGCCTACTCCAACGATGCTATACTATGTATGGAATTTATCGATGGAATAAAAATTACAGATTTACCTAAAGATTCTGAAGCCTATAATATTCCTGAAATAGTACAATCTGGTTTACACTTATACCTAGACCAAATTATTCACCATGGTTTCTTCCACGGAGACCCACATCCAGGAAATATCTTAGTACGAGAAAACAATCAAATCGTATTCCTAGACTTCGGTAATATGGGAAAACTATTAGCATCGGATAAAAAGCAATTAGAGAGCTTTATTTTCTCTGTTGTTTTAGGAGATATAGATTGGTTATCGGATGTGATTAAAGAAACTGCTATCGTTCAAAATATAAAAGACGACGCGACCTTTAAACGTTCCATTGCGGAGATTCTAGATATGATAGAAAACTCTTCTCTGGGAGAGATTAATGTTAGTGTGATAATCGACAAGCTATGGGAAATTATCATCGATAACGCACTTTATTTTCCTGAATATATCTATCAATTAATTAGAGGTATTACTCTAATGGAAGGAATAGGTAGAAAGCTATATCCAGAACTGAGCATTTACGCATCTTTGAGGCCTTATGCTAAAAATCTATTCTTAAAAAGAATTGAGCCTAAAAATCTATGGAAAGAGAACAAAGCAATGCTTTCATCGTATATGCGTATGTTCTACACATTGCCAGAGAACCTCAACCATTTAATCAGTCAATTAAAATCTGGAAACATCCAACATAACCATCAGATTGACGGATTAAACGGGATTAATCAGACGGTAAAACGCGGTGTAAGTAAAATAGTGTTGGCTATTATGTTTATGTCTTTATTGTTGCTATCTGGATTTATTATTGTAGCTGATTTAGAGCCAAAAGCATTGGGTCTACCGGTTTGGGCTCTAGTGTTTCTAATAGCCGCTTTAGGAATCGTTTTGTTATTTATTCGAAATTATATAAAAGATAAAAAAAGACAATAAATATACTACCTATAAAGTCTTTTTCATTCAAAAAATGAACCATCGAATTTTATAATTCTCCTTTTAATTATTAAATCTATTATAAGGTATAATATAATTTTTATTTCTAGTTAGTGTTGAAATTCACTTTATTTTTTAATGAGAATTACTACTTATTACTAAATAACAGCACCTTTTATATCAAAAATCTTATTGAAAATAGAACATTACAAATACAACCGCTATAACTAATTTATAATTTATCAAAAACATTATAAAAACGATAGTATTAATTATCAATCCTTTAGACGTAAAATTAATCACTTAATCACCCAATAACACATATAAAAACGAATATTTTAACATTTAAAAAATGTAATGTAAAATATTTCATTATATTCGTATTACGGAGTTTACACAGTTCTAATGTTTTTACTATAACTATTCTAATAAAAGTTACGCCCCTTTTTTAAAACTACAATTAGAAATGTAATATTTTAAAATCATTAATTAAGTTGCTATGAGTATAATCATTACCAATGAAACCATTAAACAGCTTTTTCATATAGCACAATCTATAGCACGCGAAAACTATAATGAACAGTATGGGGCACCACATATGCTTCAGGCTTTAATGCACAGAGAAATTGACCTTAGAGGTTTTCTTCATAGCTTAGATAAAGATCCAGGATATTTTTACGACTGGGCAGATGTGCGAATTGAAGATTATCCTAAAAATACACACCTACCTGAAGAAGTTGAGCAAGATGAAGTTGTAGATCGAATATTAGAAGCTTCCGACGATGTACGTTTACGTTTAGGATTAGATGAGATTACTCCACTTTGTATGCTTACGGCTATTGTAAAGCCTGGGGTTGCTTTCACAACAGAACAATTAAAATCTTTGCCTCTTAGAGAGCATGAAATTTTAAGTTCGTTTGGTGCTCTAAATAGTACATTTGTACCTGAAACTCTAGATATATTGAATAATGTATCTGAGAATGGCACTAATTCGTTCCCAGCAATTCAAAAATATTGTATAGACAAAACCGCCCAAGCAAAAGCTGGGAAGTTTGATGCAATAATTGGTCGAGAAAAAGAAACAAGAAATCTCGTAGAGATATTGTGCCGAAGAAGTAAACCCAATGTAATTATAACTGGAGAACCTGGGGTTGGGAAAACAGCCTTAATAGAAGGTTTTGCACATGAAATTATAAATGAGAATGTTCCAATAATGTTAAGTAAAGCTGTTTTACTTGAATTGGATACGGGCATGCTCTTTTCAGGTGCTTCCTATAAAGGCGAAGTAGAGGACCGATTAAAAAAAGTAATCAATGAATGCAAAAAGCTAGATAAGGCTATCTTATTTATTGATGAAATTCATGCTTTATTAGATAAACATGGAGCAGCAGGAAATATTGGAAATCTTCTTAAACCAGAGCTTGCACGTGGCGAGATAACAGTAATAGGAGTTACAACACATGAAGAGTATCGCAAAATAATAGAACCAGAGCAAGCTTTCAACAGACGATTTGAAGTATTATCTATTGATGAACCAGATGTAGATACATGCGTAAAAATGTTAAGTACTTTACTAGACAATTATAGCTCCTATCATGATATTGAGGTAGAAAAAAATGCACTACCAGAATGTGTCCGTTTAGCGCAACGCTATGCCAAAGGCAAGAAACTCCCTGATGCTGCTATTGATTTAATGGACAGAACCATGTCGGCTATCAAAATGCTAGATGAACTTTCGGTCAAAGAACTTAGTAAGTGGAAAGAAGAATATGATCAGACACTTGAACAAGAGTTTGAGAATGACAATGAAAAGGTTAAAGAGCTTATATGGATGTATGGACAACTTAAAAATAGAATTAGCCCTATTTTATGGGGATCACTAAAAGAACAGCCAGAGATCGATAACACTTTTACCATAGAAAAAGCTCAAAGTATTATCACAACGGTTTATGAAGAATTAGTCGAGTATTCAAAAATCAAACGAGAAAAAGTTGGTGGATTAGAATTAGCCGCTGTTATGGCAGCTAAAACTAATATCCCAATTGGAAAAATACAAGCACAAGAGAAAGAACAACTTCTCCATATGGAATCGCACCTAAAAAAGAGAGTTGTAGGCCAAGACCATGCACTTAAAATACTCTCTGATGCGGTTGTAGAAAGTAGAAGTGGACTTAACAAACCAGGACAACCCATAGGATCTTTCTTCCTGCTAGGCCCTACTGGAACAGGAAAAACGGAATTGGCGAAATCGGTTGCAGAACATTTATTTAATGACGAGAATGCCATGATACGCTTCGATATGTCTGAGTTTAAAGAAGAACATTCTGCAGCATTATTATACGGAGCCCCTCCAGGATATGTTGGTTATGAAGAAGGTGGAATGCTAGTTAACAAAATTCGTCAACAACCATACGCCGTGGTATTATTTGATGAAATAGAGAAAGCCCATCAATCTGTATTTGATGTGTTCTTACAAATAATGGATGAGGGTAAAATAAGTGATAAATTAGGAAAAGAAGGTGATTTTAGTAATGCCTTAATCTTATTTACATCCAACATAGGAAGTGAACGAATTGTTGAAAAATTTGAACAAGATATCATTCCTACTTCAACAGAACTCATGGAAATTATGGCTGGAAGTTTCCGACCAGAATTTTTAGCACGTTTAACAGACATTATCCCATTTGCCCCAATATCAGAAGATATAGCGGAAATGATTTTTAAAATTCAATTGAAATCTTTAATCCATTCTTTACATCATTTAGGCATCGCATTTAGCATTACAGATGAAGCTGCAAGAAATCTTGCAGTAACAGGATTCAGTAGTGAATATGGAGCTAGACAAATAAGTGGAGTAATTCGTTCTCAACTTGCAAGACCTATTTCAAAAAAGATAGTTGCCGAAGAAATTGTTAAAGGACAAAAGATATCTATAGACTGGGACAAAAAAGAAGAGAAACTACTATGGGATATAAGTTAAAAAGCTTAAATTTCACTATAAAATAAAGTATTGTAATATCTGAAGCTATTTTACCACCCTCTTTTTTTCAGTATTCATACTTAGTCAGTGAAAAGTAGAAAACGTGCTAATCATACAACACGTAAAACTACTTTATACCTTATGCATATAAACAGTTTGCAGTCAAGGTAATAAGAATACATAAAACCATTTTGGAGTAAATCATAATGCTTTTTTTATTTAATCTAAAACAATAAAGATCTGCTATTAATATGAATAGTACTTATTATAAAATGCCTTTAAATCTTGCAAGTCTTATGCGCGACAATAGTTCTATAGAGACTTGTAGCATGGTAGAG
>JAJYTI010000091.1 GCA_021793135.1 Bacteroidota bacterium | reverse complement strand
AGCTACACCTAGTAAACAAGAAGTAGAAGCTGTACAAGAAGTAGAAAAACAAATGGCTGAAGCAAAAGAAGTTACACAAACTACTATTGCAAGTTCAGATGATAGATTCTACTCTCCATTGGTTAGAACAATTGCAGAGACTGAAGGAATCTCGCAAGAAGAGCTCGATGCTATAAAAGGTACTGGAAAAGAAGGTAGAGTTACCAAAAATGATATTCTTGCATATGTAGATAATCGTGGAGCACAACCAGCTAAGGTAGCTGCTACACCAGTTTCAAAAGCTTCTGCTCCAAAAGCAACTTCAACTCCAGTCCCAGTGTCTGGTGAAGATGAAATCATTGAGATGACTCGAATGGGGAAACTTATTTCTAAACACATGGTAGACAGTGTTCAGACTTCTGCTCACGTACAGTCATTTGTTGAGTGCGATGTAACCAATATTTGGAATTGGAGAAATAAAGTGAAAAATGAATTCCAAAATAGAGAAGGAGAAAAGTTAACTTTCACTCCAATCTTTATGGAGGCAGTTGCAAAAGCATTGAAAGATTTCCCTATGATGAATATCTCTGTAGATGGAGATAAAATCATAAAACGTAAAAATATAAACCTAGGTATGGCTGCTGCATTACCAGATGGAAATTTAATTGTTCCGGTAATTAAAAATGCAGATCAGCTTAATTTAATCGGAATGGCAAAAGCAGTTAACGACCTTGCCAATAGAGCGAGGGATAATAAGCTAAAGCCAGACGAAATACAAGGAGGTACATATACAGTGACAAACGTAGGTACCTTTGGTAGTATAATGGGAACTCCTATTATCAACCAACCTCAAGTGGGAATTTTAGCTCTAGGTGCTATTCGTAAAGTACCTGCGGTAATCGAAACCCCAGAAGGAGACTTTATAGGTATCCGTTACAAGATGTTCTTATCGCACTCATATGACCACCGTGTGGTAAATGGAGCTTTAGGAGGACAGTTTGTAAAACGTGTAGCAGACTATTTAGAAGCATGGGATGTAAACCAAGGTTTCTAGTAGAAAAAAATAAACGAATATAGAATGAAACTTGCTTTTCCAATGCTAATAAACATGGAGAAGCAAGTTTTTTCGTCTAAAATAAATAAGTATGAAGCTTAATTTAAGTAAGCCATTATGTTTCTTTGATTTAGAAACAACAGGAATTCATGTGGCAACGGATAGAATAGTAGAAATATCTGTTCTTAAGGTATTTCCCAATGGCAATAAAGAAAGTCTTACCCTACGTGTAAATCCAGAAATGCCAATTCCAGCAGAATCTACGGCGGTCCATGGTATTACCAATGAAATGGTTGCGAACGAGCCTACCTTTAAAGAGTTGGCACCACGTATCTATAATATGATAAAGGATTCCGATCTTGCTGGATTTAATTCCAATAGATTTGATATCCCTTTATTGGCCGAAGAATTACTACGTGCAGAAATAGACTTTGATTTAAAAAAGGCATTGGCCGTTGATGTGCAAACTATTTTCCATAAAAAGGAAAAGCGAACCTTAGAAGCAGCATACAAATTTTATTGCGACAAGACATTAGAAAATGCACATAGTGCCGAAGCAGATACAATAGCGACTTACGAAGTGCTTAAAGCACAACTAGAGCGTTATGACGATTTAGAGAATAACGTAAACTTCTTAGCAAATTTCAGTAAACATAAAGATTTTGCAGACTTTGCTGGATATATTGCTTACAATGATAAAAGAGAAGAGGTGTTTTCTTTTGGCAAACATAAAGGAAAACGTGTAATGGATATTTTACAAAGCGAACCAGGTTATTTTGGATGGTTGCTTAACGCAGATTTCCCACTATATACAAAGAAAGTACTTACTCGTATTCGATTAGAACAACTAAATACAAAAGCATAAATATGAAAATTATTTGTGTCGGAAGAAATTATACCGAGCATATCACCGAATTAGATAACGAACGACCAGAAGCACCTGTGCTTTTTTTAAAGCCAGATACAGCGGTTTTGTCACGTAGACAACCTTTTTATATTCCAGACTTCACGAAGGATTTGCATTACGAGGTAGAAGTGCTAGTAAAGATAAACCGTGTAGGAAAGCATATTGAGGAGAAGTTTGCACATAAATATTATGACGAAATAGGATTAGGTATTGATTTTACTGCAAGAGATGTACAGCAGAAAATGAAAGAAAAGGGATTGCCATGGGAAAAAGCAAAGGCTTTTGATAACTCAGCTATAATAGGAGAATTCATTTCTAAGGATAAATTTTCTTCTATGGAAGATATACCTTTTCGATTACAAAAAAATGACGAAGTAGTGCAAGAAAGCAACACTTCGCATATGCTTTGGAAAATCGATGAATTAATATCTTATATTTCACAATATTTTACCCTTAAAACAGGTGATGTAATCTTCACAGGAACACCAGCAGGAGTAGCTGCTGTGACAGAGGGAGATAAACTCGAGGGCTTTATAGCTGATAAATCAATGTTTACAGTAGATATTCGATAAGAGACCATGAGTAAAGTACAAGCACAAATCATAAGTATAGGCGATGAGTTATTACTTGGCGAAACTGTAAATACTAATGCAACTTTTATTGCCAAATCTTTACAGAAAATAGGTGTAGAAGTTAGTAAAGTATGGACTATAGCCGATATTGAAGAGCAGATGTTAGATACTATAAAAACAGCTACTCAAGAGGCATCTTTAGTATTAATGACTGGAGGTTTAGGACCTACGAATGATGATAAAACACAGAAAGTGCTTTGTACTCTTACTAAGGATAGTTTGGTAGAGAATAACGATGTTTTAGAAGAACTGGAAAATAGACACAAAACTCGAGGTAATTGGGAGATTAATAAAAACCAAGCAAGAGTTCCATCCAAGGCAAGAATTTTTGTAAATAAAAATGGAACCGCACCTGCATTGTGGATAGATTTTAATGGTTCGGTATGTATCGCTATGCCAGGTGTCCCTTTCGAAACAGAGGCATTGCTTCGAGATCAGATAATTCCAGCTATTCAAAAGGTATTTGCTACCGAGCATATATATTATCGTACTTTGTTGACTTCTGGTATGGGAGAAAGTAGTATCATGCATGAACTAAAAGATTGGGAAGCTGCTTTGCCTTCTACCATAAAGCTTGCATACTTACCTTCTCACAGTCAAGTAAGACTAAGACTTTTAGGATCTAGTAAAGACAAAGTGGAAGTAGAGAGAATAATTAATCAATATATAGAGGAATTAAAAAAATTACTTCCAGGAGTTGCTGTAGGAGTAGAAGAGGAAACCAATTTAATACAGCAAATTAAAAATAAATTAGATCATAAAAAAGCGACCTTAGCTATAGCCGAAAGTTGTACAGGAGGTTTTATTTCTAAAAGTATTACTCAAGAGTCTGGAGTATCGAGTTTTTTTTCGGGTAGCGTTGTAACATATGCAACCGAATCTAAAATAAATGTATTAGGTGTAGACGCTGCACTTATTGATAAACACTCGGTAGTTAGCGCTGAGGTAGCATCTGCTATGGCAGAAGGAGTAAGTAAGCTATATCATTCCGATTATGCAATAGCTACAACAGGAGAAGCAGGACCTACAAAAGGTGATAGCGATGCTGAGATAGGAACCGTATATATTGCATTAAAAACACCAAATACAATAAAAGTGAGTAAACATCACTTCGGTTTTGTGCGAAAAACTATCATTAAACGTGCTACAAACACCGCTTTAACGATGCTTTGGAAAGAAATTTAAAAATTAGGAATATCTTTTATTGTCTAAACAAAATTTAATCATTAAGTTTGCACTCTGATTTTGAATAACAAATAAAGTAATAAGGAAATGTCTAGAGTTTGTGAGTTAACCGGTAAACGTGCTATGGTTGGGAATAACGTGTCTCACGCCATGAATAAAACTAAACGTAAGTTTAATGTAAACTTAGTAAAGAAACGTTTTTATATTCCGGAAGAGGATAAGTGGGTTACCTTAAAGGTATCTACTTCTGCATTAAAAGATATTAATAAGCGAGGAATTTACGCTGTAGTTAAAGAAGCAAGAGAGAAAGGCTTCTTAAACAAGTAATTTACCTTTATTAAAAAGAATAGCAATGGCGAAAAAAGGAAATAGAGTTCAAGTGATTTTGGAATGTACAGAACATAAAAATTCTGGTATGCCAGGTATGTCTCGTTACATTACTACAAAGAACAAAAAGAACACTCCAGATAGAATGGAGTTAAAGAAGTATAACCCAGTCCTTAAAAAGATGACGATCCATAAGGAAATAAAATAATTTATCATGGCAAAGAAAGCAATATCCAAATTACAAACAGGTTCTAAAAGATTAACCAAAGCTATAAAAATGGTTAAATCTGAAGAAACCGGTGCTTACGTTTTTGTTGAAGCTATGATGGCTCCTGATCAGGTAAATGACTGGTTAAAGGAACAAAAATAAGCATTCCTACTACTTTTAAAATATAAATTTAAGCCACTTTTATAAATAAAGGTGGCTTGATTTGTTTAGGATATCTAAATAATCGTACTGTATTAAGTTTTTAGTCTTAACAGCAGATAGTCAGAGTATTGAATTCTCTAATTTCCTTCAAATATCTGTTGATATTCTAACTTACATAAAGTTTATTTTAGAGCACAAAAAATAGAGATTAATATTCTTCTCGCATTTAATAAAGGTTTTAATGTATCTTTGTTAAAATAGAGGCGACCATTAAAAGGTAGTGCCTAATTTAATTCTGTTAATAATACCGAATATGAGCTTCTTTAAAAAAATATTCTCTAAGGAGAAGAAAGAAACCTTAGATAAAGGTTTAGAAAAATCAAAATCAAGTTTTTTTGATAAGCTGAGTAAAGCTGTTGCTGGAAAAAGCAAAGTAGATGACGACGTTCTTGACAACTTAGAGGAAGTGTTGGTTACAAGTGATGTTGGCGTAGATACCACCCTAAAAGTTATTGATAGAATTGAGGAGCGTGTTGCGAGAGATAAATATGTAGGAACCGCAGAGCTTAATAGCATTCTTAGAGAAGAAATTGCTAATCTGCTTACCGAAACTCATGGTGAATCGTCCCCTACAGAGATTTCTTTACCTAAACAAGATGAACCATATGTAATAATGGTGGTTGGAGTTAATGGAGTAGGTAAAACTACTACTATTGGAAAGCTAGCTTACCAATTTAAAAAAGCAGGAAAAAAAGTAATCCTAGGAGCAGGTGATACTTTCCGTGCAGCAGCAATCGATCAATTGCAAATTTGGGCAGATAGAACCGATACAGAAATAGTAAAACAACAAATGGGTAGTGACCCAGCAAGTGTTGCATTTGATACCTTAGAAAGAGCAGTTGCTCAAAATGCAGATGTTGTATTAATAGATACTGCCGGTCGTTTACATAATAAAGTAAACTTGATGAACGAGCTTACAAAGATTAAACGTGTAATGCAAAAAGTTATTCCTAACGCGCCACATGACGTAATGTTAGTATTGGATGGCTCTACAGGCCAAAATGCTTTTGAGCAAGCAAAACAGTTTACTGCAGCAACTGAGGTTACTTCGTTAGCTGTTACCAAATTAGATGGTACCGCAAAAGGTGGAGTAGTAATTGGTATTAGCGATCAGTTTAAAGTTCCTGTAAAATATATTGGGGTAGGAGAAGGAATGGAAGACTTACAAGTATTTAATAAATACGAGTTTGTAGATTCGTTCTTTAAAAACTAAAAAACAATTATTGATTTTAATATATAAGCTCTTATGATTTTTGAAAATCATAAGAGCTTTTTTTCACTATAAAACTTATGAAAGTAAAACGTTCAAGTATATTCAAATTCGTATCCTAATTTATATTTGCTTGTCTACTCTTTTATTACTTTTCTAAATATACAATAGGTTCAGCTCTGCTAGTTTCTGTACCTGCGAGTTTTTTAACATTTATATTACCTGATATTTGGAAATAGGAAATAGTAGGGTGATAGAATAATGAGATAGGAATAAGTATAAATAAAAAAGGTGTTAGAGAATTAATTCTAACACCTTTTTTATTTATTATACTCTAATCTTATAAGGTCTCTTCTAACCATTTAAAGAATTCACGTTGCCATACTAAAGCATTTTGTGGTTGTAATACCCAGTGGTTTTCTTCTGGGAATAGCATGAATCTGCTTTGTATTCCCAATAATTGTGCCGCTTGGAATGCTTGTTGTCCTTGTTCAATAGGTACTCTATAGTCTTTCATCCCTTGAATGATGAATATAGGAGTATCCCATTTAGCTACATAGTTAATAGGGTTGAATTCGTTATATGTACGTTGTGCAGCAGCATTATCTTCTTCCCAATATGCTCCACCCATATCCTTGTTTACAAAGAATAACTCTTCGGTTGTTCCGTACATGCTTCGGTTATCAAATACTCCACAGTGTGAGATGAAACTCTTAAAGCGCCCCTCGTGATTACCAGCAAGGTAGAATACAGAATAACCACCGAAACTAGCACCTACTGCTCCAAGTCTGTCTTTATCCACATATGGTTCTTTTGCTACATCATCTATAGCATCTAAGTAGTCGTTCATAGCGCCACCACCCCAGTCTTCGCTAATGGCTTCATTCCATTCTACACCATGACCAGGCATACCTCTACGGTTTGGTGCTACAATGATGTAACCTTGCGAAGCTATTAATTGGAAGTTCCAACGGAAAGAATAAAATTGTGAAAGTGGTGATTGTGGTCCGCCTTGTGCGTATAAAAGAGTAGGGTATTTCTTATTTGCATCGAAGTTTGGAGGTAATACTACCCAAACCACCATGTCGTGTCCGTCACGTGTTTTTACAATACGTTTTTCTACTTGTGGTAAATCTAGTTTAGAGTAGAACTCATCATTTTCGTGAGTAAGTTGTTCTAATTTTTTAGATTTAAAATCATAAGTGAATAACTCAGTTGCTTGATTCATTGTAGTTCTGGTAACTACTAATCCTTTTTTATATTCACCTACAATGCTAGTAATATCAAATTCTCCATCGGTTAATTGTTCTACTACTGGCATTTTGCGTGTTTTCCCTGGATAATCTACTTTAAATAGTTGAATGGTTCCATCCTTTGGTGCTACAAAGTAAATTTCTTTTCCATTTTTAGCCCATTGAAATGACGCTACGGTTTCGTCCCAGTGTGCAGTAAGATTTTGCTTTACGCCATTGTCAAGTACTACAATATCGTTCTTATCTGCTTCATACCCGTCGGTTTTCATTTGTAACCATGCCATTGCGCCTTTACTGCTAAATGCAGGATTAGTATCATATCCTTCATTGTCTTCAGTGATATTTTCTGTAGTCTTAGTAGCTAAATCATATTTATATATATCCGTATTAGTACTAACAGCATATTCGGTCCCTTCTAGTTTTTTACTTACGTAATAAACCGATTTGCCGTCTGGAGCCCAGATATAATCTTCTGCTCCTCCAAATGGCGCTTGTGGAGTATAATAAGGCTTCCCTTCTAATAAATCTGTTTCTGTACCAGATGCAACATCTTTTACAAATACATGATTAAAGCTTCCGTCATTCCATGTATCCCAATGACGATAATCTAGTTCGTTATAAATGTATACATTAGATTTATCTAAGTCTTTGTGTACGTCTTTTCCTAAAATATCTTTTATGTGCACACTCTTATGAAATAGTTGATGTTTTCCGTCTGGTGATAATTTACTGTCACGAATAAGTTTGTCGTGATCTTCAATTTTCTTTGGTGTACCACCTTGAATCGGAATAACATATAATTCCGAATCAAAACTGTTTTCTTCCACATTTGGTGTAGTTACTTTATAAACTACTTCATCCCCTTTGTCTGTAATTCCAACCGGACTAACGCGCTTTAATTGCCATAATCCTTCTGGCGTAAGCGTTTCCTGCGCATGCATTATTCCTGTTCCCATAAGAGCTAGTGCTGCGAAAAGATATTTTTTCATTTCGATTAATTTTTGATTGCCGTAAAGTTAAGGATTATTCCTTCATTTTACACATTGTGCCTTTTTAGAATAATGTTTATTATAACTATATATTAGTAGAATATATTACCGTATTAAAGGGGTGTTTTTATGTTATAAAATTAAATTTTTACTTGTTTTTTGTGTGTTTGATTTATACTACTTTATATTATTAAGTAAATGTTTAAAATATATTGGCATAAAGTTTGCTTGAGTTCGTTGTGTTTAATTTAATTTTACAAAAATCAGAAAAAATATATGGCGAGAAGAATACCTAAATCAATTACCGATCAAAAGGAACGGACCTCTATAAAAGATTCGTTTAAAGCATTAAAAACCGTACCACGCTTTTTTAAGGAAATATATAAAAGCAGCCCTAAGCTATTTATAGTAAACATACTAGCTAGGCTTATTAATTCCTTTACTCCAGTGGTTATTCTTTGGGTTGGTAAATTGATTATAGATGAAATTATCTACCAAGTTTCCATAGAAGATAAGGACTTAAGTATATTATGGAAATACGTTATTATCGAATTTTCGGTAGCAATTCTATCCGATCTCCTAGGACGTTTAGTAAACTTAACCGATGGATTAATCGGGGACTTGTATAGTAATGCTTCATCCGAAAAAATTATCCGAAAAACCAGTCAATTAACTATTGCTCAATTAGAAGATCCTGATTTCTATGATAAAC
>JAJYTI010000090.1 GCA_021793135.1 Bacteroidota bacterium | reverse complement strand
GTAAAGGGACTGAAATCGACACCTTTCTATGCTAATATTGCAGATGTAATTGAAACTAAAGGTTTACTTGTTCTTTTAATTAGCTTTGTAGTATTAGTGATTTTCTCACAGCTATTTATGACGATATTTAAAAGAAGTATTTTAATTATCGTAATTGCAGTAGGTACTTTTGGATTGGCATTAGCCTTTGCTGGAAACGACTTAGTGAACTTTATAGGTGTACCACTTGCAGCACTATCGGCATATGAAGCTTGGAGTGTATCTGGGGTAGATGCAAATCTATTTACAATGAATGTACTACAAGATGAAGTTGCAGCCCACCCTGCTTATTTATTCTTAGCTGGAGGAATCATGGTATTGACTTTATGGTTTTCTAAAAAGTCAAGAACGGTTTCGCAAACTGAATTAAGCTTATCCAGCCAAAGCAGTGAGCAAGAGAAATTTGAACCGAACTTCTTATCTCGTTTAATTGTTCGTACTAGCACAAGTATTGCCGATGGGATAAACTATATTTTACCTAATAAAACACGTAAGTTTATTGACAGTAGATTTGTTCAACCAGAAACTATTCCGTTGCAATACAAGACCACCGAAGCACCAGCATACGACATGATTCGTGCATCGATTAACCTATGTGTATCAGGAATATTAATTTCAATTGCTACCTCTTTCAAGCTTCCACTTTCTACTACTTATGTAACCTTCATGGTAGCTATGGGATCCTCATTAGCAGACCGTGCTTGGGGACGTGATAGTGCTGTATATAGAATAGCAGGGGTGTTAAAAGTTATTGCCGGTTGGTTTGTTACTGCTATTATTGCTTTTGTAGCAGCAGCAATATTTGCTTATCTAATTTATATTGGACAAGAAGTAATGATTGCTATCTTGTTACTTTTAGTAGTATTAGTCCTGACTAGAAACTATCTATCACACAAGAAGAAATCTGAAGCAATTACTAGCTCGAAGTTAAAGAAAACAGAGAGTAAAACCGTACAAGGTATTATTCAAGAGAGTGCCGATAATATTATTAGCGTAGTAAACCGAACTGGAAAGATATATCGTGATACCCTTCGAGGATTAGCTAAACAAGATAAAGCTAAACTTAAGAAGAGTAGAAAAGGTGTAGACAAGTTAAACAATGAGATAAACGAATTACGCGATAATATCTTCTACTTTATCAAAAATCTAGATGAAACTAGTGTACGTGGTAGTAACTTCTACATTATTATATTAGGTTGTCTAACCGATATAGCAAAATCTCTAGATACGATTGCTAATGACAGTTACAAGTATGTAAATAACAATCATAAAGCATTACGTTTTAACCAAATCAAAGATTTGCAAGAAGTAAACCAAGCAATTAAAGCTATGTTAGATGATATCCATACCATATTCACTGCACGTGAGTTTGATAAAATAGATCGCATCTTAAAACAAGAAACCATACTATACAAAAAGATATCGGATAAAGTCGAGAAGCAAATTGCTCGTACTCGAAAAGAAGAGTCTAGCCCTCGAAATACTACCTTATACTTTGGTATTTTATTAGAATCAAAAGATTTAGTAAAAGGTTATATCAATCTTCTGGAAGAATATCATAGAAGTTATAAGAAGTCTTAACCTATTGAGTCTTCCTAAAAAAAATAGGCTTTGCAGTTTTGCAAAGCCTATTTTTTTTATTTAAAATTTTCTTCTGCTACTTTTTCTAGTTCGGTATACCATTCTTCACCAAACTTTCTTGTTAACGCATCTTTTAAAAACTTATAGACAGGCACTTGTAGTTCTGCACCAAGTGTACAGGCTGCATCACATATATCCCATCTATGATAATTAACAGCTGAGAAAGAAGAATACTTCTTTATTCGCGCTGGATATAAATGACAAGAAATTGGTTTTTTAAAGTCTACCACTCCTGCATTATAGGCATCTTCTATTCCGCAACTAGCTACACCAGACTCTGTAAAAGTTACATAAGCACAAGCTCCACCATTGATTAGTGGAGTTTCTAATTCTCCCCAATCACTTACTATAGAAGTTCCTTGTTCTTCTATTGCTGCAATTCCTTCTGGACGTAAGAACGGCTTAACCTTTTCATAAATATCTTCCAAGATTTGTACCTCATCTTCTTCCACCGGCGCACCAGCATCACCGTCTATACAACAAGCACCCTTGCATGCCGATAAGTTGCACACAAAATCTTTCTCGATTAGCTCGTCTGATACTATGGTTTTTCCTATTTGAAACATATTGCAAAGATACGCTCTTTTCAGATATTCTATAATCTATATGAAATAATACCTAAATAGAAGATTACGAAAAGACATTCAAAAACTAAGTGAAATTAAATATTTGGATTTCAAATAATTACCTAACTTTAAAACTCTGATATATTTTATCAAATAAATTAAACAAAAACAAGAAGCGCTAAAATTATATATTTAATAAAATATTAGTGATTTTTGATTGAAAAATTTTGCATTTCTCAATTTATTATCGATAGTTTTGCACAAATTTTATATGCTAGTACAATGAGCTTTGATTTTAAAGATTTTGCAACCGCATCTATGGTTCTTTTTGCAGTAATTGATGTTATAGGAAGTATTCCTATCATCATTTCATTGCGCGAAAAAATGGGACATATTCATTCCGAGAAAGCATCTCTTGTTGCAATTATCGTAATGATTCTTTTCTTATTTGTTGGAGAAAGTATTCTTGGCTTGATAGGAATTAATACAAACGAGTTTGCCGTTGCAGGTTCTTTTGTTTTATTATTTATTGCTTTAGAAATGGTGCTTAACATTACGATATTCAAAGACAGTGCCGAAGGCGTAAGTTCTGCAACGGTATTTCCATTAGCATTCCCTTTATTAGCAGGTCCCGGAACACTTACCACGTTACTATCCTTACGTGCAGAGTATGATATTCAAGTGATTATTGCAGCTATTGTAGCTAATATGATTCTGGTATATGTGGTATTAAAAACCTCCTCAAAAATACAAAGAATGATAGGAAGAAACGGAATTGAGATCATACGTAAAATATTTGGTGTAATTTTACTAGCAATTGCAGTAAAACTATTTACATCTAATATTCAAGAATTATTTAATCAGTAAATCTCATGAAAATTTTTTCATACATTTTTTTAATCGCTAGTGTATTGTTGATTATCTTCAATGCAACCAAAGTAGACTTAGACAATCCATTTGTTGGAGATAGCGTAGTAGCACTTATTTCTATCCTTGCTTTGGCTTGTGGTATAATATTAATCTTAGTAGTAAACAAAGCGAAAAAGGTCGTAGCAAAATACAATAAATAATAGCTGAAAAAGAATAATAAATCGATTATCATTAATCGACAACATAAGTTTAGCTTCTTATATTATCTAGCTATTTGCTCCAATTGGATTACTTTCTGGATTACTTCATCCTTTTCAGATAGTACTCTATAAAAGGCACTTTTACCATATAATTGTCTTGCGAGATTTGCTTTAATCATTAGGGACAGCTCTTCGTGGTATTTATCCCAACGTACGTCTACTAAATCTAAACGAGCATATTCCATAAAACGATTAAGCAACATATCGGTTACTTCATAACCTTCTATAAATTGTTCTTTACTATAGCCTTTAAAAAAGTCTGGATGTTCGTCTATATATTCAAAAGCAAAGAATAGCATAAATCCATGACGTAAAATACTATGCATAGAAATTTCTTGCTTGCTTTCTAAGTTTGGAACGTAAATATCTGGATAAATTCCTCCACCGCCGTATACAATTTTCCCACTGGGTGTTTCAAATCGTAAAGAATCTGGAATATTATCTGGATCTTCATTGGCAGCGTCTAGATATTGTGAATTTGCATGTGCAAAATACGCTTCTCTTCCAGAATCATATGGACGTTGAATCGATCGGCCTGTAGGAGTATAATATTGTGCTATAGTAATCCATACCGCACTCCCATCGCCTAATGGTCTTTCTACTTGCACCAAACCTTTACCAAAGGAACGGCGACCTACAATGGTTCCTAAATCATTATCTTGAATAGCTCCTGCTAGCATTTCACTTGCCGAAGCCGAGTTTTCATTTAGCAGCACATACATTCTAGGGAAGTTCTTTTTTCTATCTTTCTTAGCATAAAACTTCTTTTCATTTCCTGAACGATCTTTTGTACTATAAAGCAATGTACCTTTAGGAATTAAATCCTCCATAATACGCTTGGCTTGCTCTACATATCCCCCCGCATTATCACGTAAGTCCAACACTAAAGATTTAACAGCATGCTTTTCTAAGGTATCTAATGCCTCTCTAAATTCTTTATGAGTATCTTCTGTGAATTGCTCTATCTTTATAAAACCTATATCTTCCTCTAAAGTGTAGGTAGCGGTCACACTTTGTATGGGCACACGGGTTCTTTGCACTTCTATTTGCAACTCTTGATCTTCAGATTTTCTATAAACATCTAATAGCACTTTGCTATTTGCCTCCCCACGTAATAAACCTACAATAGAATCGCGAGCGATAGTATCGCCATATAATGGGATTCCATCGGCAGAAAGGATACGATCTCCATTTTTCATTCCCGCTTTTTCTGCAGGACCATTTGGCAATACCTCGGTGATAGCGATAGTGTCTTTATAAGTATAAAATCTAATTCCTATACCGTGAAAGGAGCCATGAATACCTTCTGAAGCTTCTGAGTAATCTCCAGCCGAGACATAAGTAGAATGAGGATCTAAAGTGCTTAAAATAGATTGTACTGTTAGGTCAACAATACTATCAGTGTTTACTCCCTCCAAATATTCTCTGTCTAGAATATCTAAAAGACGATACAGCTTTTGATGTGTAGAACGATAAGCCACCTGACTTTTTGTAAAATTAAGCCGGGAGCCTATAAACACGCCAAAAACTATAGCTAATGCAAAGAAAATAGGAAGTAGTATCTTACGCCGATTCATCTATAGGTTCTAATTGTTCAATATGTTTAATATCTACTCCTGCTTTTTCTAAAAATTCTAAACCTGAAGTATCTCTATATTTATCATTATAAACTACACGAGTTATTCCTGCTTGGTGTATGAGTTTACTACATTCTTTACATGGAGAAAGTGTGATATACAACGTTGCTCCAGCAGCAGAGTTAGTAGAAGAAGCTACTTTTAAAATCGCATTTGCTTCTGCATGCAAAACATACCATTTGGTGTAGCCTTCTTCGTCTTCGCAGTAATTTTCGAAACCGGTAGGTGTACCATTATATCCATCGCTTATTATCATCTTATCTTTTACAATAAGTGCCCCTACTTGTTTTCGTTTACAATAAGATAATTTACTCCATTCTTTTGCCATTCGCAAATAAGCGATATCATATTGCAATTGTTTTTTCTCGTCTTTACTATACTGCATTGTAGTTCTAGTTTACATATAAGCTAACTTAACAAATATAAGGAAGTTAAAAGATTATGGAATATATAATAAATATGTTTTGAAGTATTTAATATTTGATTTACACTATGTAAAGAAAAAAAGACCTGTGGGCATAGCTCACAGGTCTTTTTTGTACCTCGGGTGGGAATCGAACCCACACTCCAATGGAATCGGATTTTGAATCCGACGCGTCTACCAATTCCGCCACCGAGGCATAGGTTTTGGATTGAGAGCGTAAAAGTAAAGTATTTTTTTTAGTTGCAAATACTTTTAATCATTTTTTTAACAACTTTATTTTCAACAAAAACACGTTTACTTCTTCCATTAAAGTAAAGCCCACTTTTTCAATTCATTGTTTAGCAAAGCAAGTGCTTGTGGAGTAATCATTTGTGTATCTATAGAAAGTTGATTGGCTTCTGTTTGCAAATTATACTCTCCTTTAAATCGTTCCTTAATAGCACGTACTTTACTTAAATTAATCGTTCTAGGAAATATGGTATATTTTATTAATTGTCCATCCTCGCTAATGGATAGATATTGCTTCTTTCTTTCATAAAAATAAATAGCTAACATCATTAACCCACCTAATATTTGTCCAATGCCTACCATACTCCATGAAATAAATTCTGGATTACCCAATACAAACATGATGAGAACAGAAATCAACCCTAACGAAAGGAGTATCAGTCCTACTATTAACGAAAATCTTAAACGACTTTTTTTATATTCAATTTTTACCATCACACTTCATTTTATCTGTTACACACCTAATTGCAGCTCTCCATTTAAAGGATGCTGTTATTAAAGTTCTAAGTAAATTTTGAATATTTGCGTTAACGAATCGTTATATATAAAGAGATACTATTCTAAAAAGTGTTTATGAGAGGGATTAAAATTCATTTAAAAAACCTATCCTACTGATAGTTTTGCCGATTCTGACCAAATAAATTCAGGGATAGGTTCATGTAATTCCCAAGTAATAGACATAGGCTTAGAGCCCACATATTTAACAAAATTCGATGGACCTAGGAACACATATCCTCTGGTAAAACCATATTCATCAGTTTTTGCTTCACGAACAAAAAGCAGAATATTCTTTTTATTTTCAGATTGGTTAATATAAGATTTTCCCTTAGCGGATGTTGGAGTAGTTTTATTTTGAGATTGCCAATGGAATAAAGTTTCACTAATAGCATAGTCATCATACATAGTAGTAGGAGAAAAATCTTCTTCTGATTTCTTCAAATTAACAAATAGTACTTCCGTATTTAAGTTTTTGTTTTCTGCCACGCCTTCTCGATTGCTACTCTTTTTATTTAAGTCAGTAAGTTGCAATGCAACTAAAATTTGTTCTCTAGTATAACGAGCATGAATTTGAAGAGGAAAATCAAAATCGAGTTCAGAACAAGGTAATTCTTCAAAAGAAATTTGATCAATTTTAACTTCTAAAAACTCCCTAATCTCTTCAACTAGAGTTTTATTCGCTCCAATGTTTTTCAAAGCACTTTCCAAAGTATCATTTTCTAGTTTTTCGTTATAAAAATCATAGTATAACATTATTGAAAACAGCCTGTTATTTTCGTTAACTGGAAGTTTCTTTATATCAAAATCATTATCTATTAAATCGATAATGAATCTGAAGTAACTTATTGATTCAGTAGCAATCCACTTCTTGGTTAACATACGTTTAAAGTCCGTTATATTTCTTAAGTCAATATTTAGACTATAAGCTTCTGCCTTCAACTCAGTAAATAAATAGTTTTTATATATATCCTTTAGAGTTAAATTATAAATATTAAGAAAGTTCTCTAATGTAAATGGAAGGTTTGTATGACTAGAAAACGAATGAATTCTATTTATTAATGAGCGTTTATTGACTTGTGTTGCATTTCTAATATTCTCTAAGATATGGTCCTTAGCTTTTTCTTCGAGAATTATTGAACATCCAAGTGGTAAATGTGGAAAATCTTTTTCTATTTCTGATTCCACTTTAGTATTAGTTTTTCCTATAAGAGCTCTAAATTTATTTTCATAATTATATTCATCTCTAGCTCTTCCAACAAAGTCTAATACGGTTAAAACATCTTTACCATCATGTAGTCTTAATCCTCGACCTAATTGTTGAAGGAAAATTGTTAGGCTTTCTGTTGGTCTTAAGAAAAGTACAGTATCAATTTCAGGAATATCTACTCCTTCATTAAAAATATCTACTACAAATAGGTAATTTATTTCTCCAGCCTTAAAACGATGTAAAATGTTCTCTCTTTCTCTAGAGTTTTCAGACACAAGATATGCAGATTTCAATCCGACTTCTTCAAATTTTCGGCTCATAAATTTAGCATGCTCTATACCTACGCAGAAGCCTATGGCATGTACATCGTGAATATCTTTTGTATACTTATCTAAATTTTTAATTACCTCGCCTACCCTAATATCATTTTCTGTATAGACTTTTGTTAATTCAGAAATATCATACTTTCCATTGGACCAATTAATTCTACTATAATCGATAGTATCAGAAATACCAAAATATTGGAATGGACAAAGGAGCTTACTATTTAATGCATCTGGCAGTCTTATCTCTGCTGCAACTCGATGATTAAAATCAGGTAAAATACTTTTGCCATCCATTCTTTCAGGCGTAGCTGTTAACCCAAGAATAACCTTTGGTTCAAAATAATTTATCACTTTCTGATAAGTAATGGCTTGTGCATGATGGACCTCGTCTAAAACGATATAATCATAATAATCTTTCGGGCAAAACTCTTCAAAATCTAATCGACTTAAGGTTTGAATGGTTGCGAAAACGATATTTTTTGATGTCGGCAAATATCCATCGCCCATTAACTCTCCAAAATTCTGGTCTTTTAAAACATTTCTATAAGTATGTAATGATTGTTTAAGAATTTCAATACGATGAGCAATAAAGAGGAGTTTAGATTCAGGATATTTATTTTGATATCTTTTAAAATCAAAAGCGGAAATCATGGTTTTCCCTGTACCGGTAGCCGCCACTACCAGATTCTTATAAGAATCTCTAAGTTTTCTTTCAACTTTTAGTTTTTCCAATATCTCAGACTGAAAATGGTATGGTCTAATATCAAAGAATCTAACTATTTCATTCGTTTTCTTTCCAATTCTATTTTGTTTAAGTGACTCTGAAAGCTTCCCAAGTAAATTCTCATCAAACAACTCAAATTCTGGATTATTCCAATAGGTTTCAAAAGTTTTCTGAAACTTATCAATTATATGAGGTATTTCAGTCGTTGTTACCTTAACATTCCATTCTAGACCATCTGTAAGAGCCGAACGTGAGAAGTTTGAAGAACCAATATATCCAGATCGG
>JAJYTI010000089.1 GCA_021793135.1 Bacteroidota bacterium | reverse complement strand
CTTGCCTGCCAATACCCTAACTAAATAAGATTAATAAAAGGGCAGTGAATGGATTGTTTCTCATTTTATACAATTTCGTTTTATACTTTGTTGGACTTCAATTTAACATCAGAGTTTAATAGAGATTAGTTAAAAAAAAGTTAAGAATTAAACTCTTGTTTTTAAAGTTCCAATTAATAGCGGGCGAAGATAAACTAAAATTAATTTTTATCCTTAAAATAGTATGAGAATCGGCTTGTAACGCTATAGTTTAACAACCTCTTTGCTTATTTATACAATAATTATTGGATGTTTTTATACTCTTTAGAATTTACTTTTTGTTGAAGTAGAATTTTCAAGATTATTTACCTATTAGAGAAACTGAAAAACTTGGTAATCTATAGAAATAGAATAATTAATTATAAAATTATAAAAAGATAAAAAAAAGGTATTGGTATAATGAATATTATATATATTTGCCGTTTGTGAGCTACTTTCGAAGTTAAAGATTATAATTATTACATAGATAGTATTTTTTAGCCAAAAATATTTTCTATATTTGCAAACTAAATTACAGAAGGATTTTAAAGAAATAAAGAAATGAAAAAAGGCATTCACCCAGAGAATTATAGAGTTGTCGCATTCAAAGATATGTCGAATGATGACGTTTTTCTAACTAGATCTACCGCTGAGAGCAAAGAGACGATTGAAGTTGACGGTGTAGAGTATCCTTTGATAAAGCTAGAAATATCTAGATCATCACACCCTTACTATACTGGTAAGTACAAATTGGTGGATACTGCAGGACGTATTGACAAGTTCAAAAACAGATACGCAAAATTCAGTAAGAAAAAAGGAGAGTAATTATAAACTAACCTTTACAAGATATATTAAGCCTTCGTTACACAAAACGAAGGCTTTTTTATTTATTTTTGTTTCTAAACAAACTTCCGAATATGAATTATATATTATACGATAGCGAAGTCAGAGAAAATTTACTTCCTCTAACATATACTAGACCCATAGCTGATTTACGAGTAGGAATTTTAACCATTCGTGAAAAATGGGAGAAAATGCTAGAAGCTAGTACCACAACGAAAACACAAGATTATCTTGCCGAGAAATTTCCACTAGAGGAGAAATCAAAGAATGTATACATCAATGCATCCTTTTTACCTTCTGAGAATCTTGCAGGTATGGTGAAAAATCTAAAAGAAAATCAAGCCATTTTCTATAAAGATACACCTATAGCATATTTTTATACTTCAAAGCAAAAAGTAAACTTCGATACATTTGATGTGATTAACTATAGTCATACTGATGTGTTGCAAGTAACACATACTTATGATTTATTTTCTTTAAATCAACAAGCTATAGAAAGAGATTTTAAATTTCTTACAGAAAATCGTGTCTCTCAACCTATCCCGGAGCATGTGTTCACAGTTAATCCAGAAAATATTTTTATAGAAGAAGGTGCCACTCTTTTAAACTGCTCTTTAAATGCTAGTAGTGGTCCTATTTACATAGGAAAAGACGCGACAGTAATGGAAGGTTCGCATATTCGTGGAGCTTTTGCGCTTTGTGAACATGCTACAATTAATATGGGTACTAAAATTTATGGAGCTACTACTATCGGTCCGCATTGTAAAGTAGGTGGAGAGGTAAATAATTCTGTTTTAATTGGATACTCAAATAAAGGACACGAAGGATTTTTAGGAAATTCCGTATTAGGAGAATGGTGTAATATAGGTGCAGACTCAAATAACTCAAACCTAAAGAATAATTATGCATCAGTTCGTTTATGGAATTATCCAGCAGGAAGATTTCTAGATACTAATTTGCAATTCTGTGGATTGATTATGGGAGACCATAGTAAATGTGGTATTAATACGATGTTTAATACGGGAACTGTAGTAGGGGTTAGTTCTAATATTTTTGGATCTGGTTTTCCAAGAAACTTTATTCCAAGCTTTAGTTGGGGTGGAGCTTCGGGTACAACAACTTACAAATTATCTAAAGTTTTTGAAGTAGCAGATATGGTGATGCAACGTAGAAATAAAACGTTAGATGAAGTTGAGAAGAAAATATTAGAAAATATTTTTGAGCAAACCACACAATATAGACGTTAAGGAGTTTTGTAAACTTCTTTTAAATAAAGGAAGTTCTGTGGGTTGATTTTCATTCCTTTTACCTCAGGTTGGACAAATCGAACCGCTTTGTCATAAAATAAAGGTACAGTTGCCATCTCTGCCACAATTATGGAATCCATTTTTTGGTACAGATGGCTTCGTTCTTCTATATCTTGTACATCCAAACTAGCAACATATAGCGAATCGTATTCTTTATTAGTAAAATACGAGTAATTAGGTCCGTTTGGTGTATGATTTGGACTATAGAATAAAGATAAATAGCTCTCTGCATCAGGATAATCTGCAATCCAACTAGAACGGAAGAACTCTAAGTCGCCTACCGCACGCATTTGCAATAGGGTAGAAGGTGGAAGTACATCTACCTTAAGTTCTATACCTATCAATTCTAACTGTCGCTGGAGATATTCGCAAATATCCAAATATTCTGCAGTTGTAGAAACACGTATTTGTGGTGTTTGTATTCCTGTTTCTTGAGAGAATTGTTTAACCAATTTTCGTGCACGCTTTCTATCATATGTGTAGCCTGTATTATTATTAGAACCTGGTAATCCAGCTGGGATAAATCCGGCATTAGCAGCGGTGCCCATTCCATTGCGTAGATGTTTGATCATAGCATCACGATCAAAACCAATATTAATAGCTTCGCGTAACTTTTTTGAACTTAGTTCAGGCTTATCGGTTTCTAGTTGAAAGCCCAAGTACTCTGTGTTGAGATATGGTCCAGTTAGAATATTTATTTTATCTACATAATTCTTCTGTAGTTCACCATCACTGGTTAAAAGTTCATCTTTGTACGAAGCGTCCAATCCAGAAATCATATCTATAGATCCTTGAAGAAAATGTAATAGCTCATTTTGTTTTTCTGGAAGAAAAGTAATTGCAATAGCTTCTAGATATGGAAGTTGTTTTCCATTGCCATCTTTCTCAAAGTAAATAGGATTCTTACGTAATACCAATTTTACATTCTCTTCCCATAATTGAAAGGCAAAAGGTCCCGTTCCTATAGGTTTTTTTCGAAAAGGAATTTCTTTAGATTCTACAATTTCTTTAGGAACTACAGAGCAATATGGCATTGCCATTAATCCTAAGAAAGCTGGGAAAGGTTTTTTAAGTTGAATCTGAAATGTTGTGTCATTTATAGCTTTATAGCTTTCCACCTGTTGTAGTACCCAACTTCCTGGCGAAGCAACCTTTGGGTCGGTTAATCTATCAAAACTATATACAAAGTCCTGTGCAACCACAGTTCGTGTGCTATCTTTACCAAAACGAGCATCCTTATGAAAATACACATCCTTTCTTAATGTGAAGTTATAAGTATTTGTACTATCAATAAACTCCCAATGTGTAGCAATGTCTGGTTTTAAATTTAAAGATTCGTCAAACTGAACTAATCCATTATACATCTGCAAGCTTGGCCAAATATTAGGGAGATTTCTTGTAAAAGCAGGATCTAGAGAACTAATATTAGCATTCTCATTGTATCGGAAAACTAAATGACCCTGTTTTTCGGTGCTCTTATTATTACAAGAAAGTAATCCTATTGCAAGCAATAGAAGTGAAAATATATTTTTAGAAGATAGATGCTTGCACATATGTGTTTTAGAACTAGATTTAAGTTTGTATTTTTGCAGAAATATACACCAAAAATACAAGAATGAACGATACCAAAAAAGTTGCATTCTATACTTTGGGCTGTAAGCTCAATTTTAGTGAGACCTCTACCATTGCGCGTAAGTTTACCGATGAAGGTTTTGAGCGAGTAGAGTTCGAAGAATATGCAGATATATATGTTATCAATACCTGTAGTGTAACCGAAAGCGCTGATAAGCGTTTCAAGACTATAGTACGTCAAGCGCAAAAAATAAATCCAGATGCGTTTGTTGCTGCTATTGGTTGTTATGCACAATTGAAGCCAGAAGAATTAGCTGCTGTAGATGGAGTTGATTTAGTGCTAGGGGCTACAGAAAAATTTAAACTTACAGATTATTTAAATGACTTGTCTAAGAATGATAAGGGAGAGATTCACTCTTGCGAGATAGATGAAGCTGATTTCTATGTAGGATCTTACTCTATAGGCGATAGAACTCGTGCATTCTTAAAAGTACAAGATGGTTGTGATTATAAATGTACATATTGTACCATTCCACTTGCGAGAGGAGTATCTCGAAGCGATACTTTAGAAAATGTACTAGACAAAGCAGCAGAAATCGCAGCACAAGATATCAAAGAAATTGTGCTTACTGGAGTAAATATTGGAGATTATGGTAAAGGGGAGTTTGGAAATAAACGTCATGAGCATACTTTCTTAGAACTAGTCCAAGCTTTAGATAAGGTAGAGGGGATACATAGATTGCGTATATCGTCTATTGAACCAAACTTACTTAAAAACGAAACAATTGATTTTGTTTCTACTTCCAATAGTTTTGTGCCACACTTTCACATTCCACTGCAGAGCGGTAATAACGAGATTCTTAAATTAATGCGTCGTCGTTATATGCGTGAGTTGTATGTAGATCGAGTAAATCGAATTAAAGAAGTAATGCCTCATGCTTGTATTGGTGTGGATGTAATTGTAGGTTTTCCAGGAGAAACCGATGAGCATTTTATAGATACCTATAAGTTTTTACAAGAATTGGATATATCCTACCTCCACGTATTTACTTATTCGGAGCGTGATAATACAATTGCAGCAACCATGGATGGTAAAGTTCCTGTGCGTGTGCGAAGAAAACGTAGTAAAATGCTACGTGGATTGTCTGTTAAAAAACGAAGAGCATTTTACGAAAGTCAAATAGGAAGTGTACGTACGGTATTGTTTGAATCGGACAATAAAGATGGGTTTATACTTGGCTTTACTGAAAACTACGTTCGTGTTAAAGCTCCTTATGACGAATCATTATGTAATACATTGCATACAGTCAAGTTAACTCATATTGATGAGGATGGTTTGGTTCGAATTATTTTTCAATCCGAAGACAATATAATTGCCAGAGCAATTTAAAATACAAAAGGTCTCAAAGTAAAAAATTTGAGACCTTTTATGTATCTATAAAACTGTAAGTTATAGTAAATAGAATTAGATACTAATTCCTACAGGTAATAAACTGCGATATTTCATGCGGTTTTTACGCATAAATGAAACAATCTCGGGGCTAGTTGGCATTAAGCTAATACCTCTGTCTTTTACCTCTTCAAAAACAGCTTTAATAAAAGCTTCTTTTAAGCCAGCTTCTTCCATTTTCTTAGGCATTTCATACTTGGTTAAGAAAATTTTTCTTTCTTGTAAGGAGTACTCAATTCGAGCTTTACCTCCTTCACCTTCCAGTTCGAATTGTCTTAAGAACTCGTTGTCTTTAATTTCTACATCTTCCATCGTAATCGTATTAATGTTAATTAACCTTGTCTTATTATTTATATTCAACCAACGCTATTATTTATTAGCTATGCAGCACTAATACCAATAAATGTTGGTATAAATATGCAGAATAGAATGAGGTAAATAAATTGTAATCTTCGTAGGTTGGTATTTTGCATTTCTTATTCTAAATGTCCTTTTTATTTATGGCTACTTTGTGTAAATTATACAAAAATAAATATGGTATAGTCTTTGCATTTTCTTTAGTTGTATGCGGATATTATTCTATAGAAGAAGAAAAATCATAGCAACAAACTAGAGACGTTACCATTATTTAAATAAAAGGGGTTGTAGTAATAATACACAATAAACTATTACGTTAGTTTATTATATACCTATGATGCAAATTTACGAAAAATAATGCATACTTTCTTAAAATACTTTTAGAATGACTAAAAGCGAAACAAAACCTATATATTTTGTGCCTGGAATGGGTACAGATAAGAAAATATTTGAACGAGTACGATTGCCAAAACAAAAATATGAGACTCATATAATAGAATGGTTACAGCCAGAAGAAAATGAGCCTTTACAGCACTATGTGAAAAGAATGGCTGAAAATATAGTGCATGATAATCCTATTTTGGTTGGTGTATCATTTGGTGGAGTTATTGTGCAAGAAATGAAAGAAATATTGACACCAGATAAAACTATTATTGTCTCTAGTGTAAAAAGCCGTCAAGAGTTTCCTCGTTATATGCGATTTGGTTCAGTAACTAAATTGTATAAATTACTAACAGCTACAGGGATACTCAGTGTATCCGATTTAGGCAAGTTAGGTTGGAATGCCTCAGCAAAGAAACGTTTGCGTAAGATGCAGCCTTATCTTAATGTTCGAGATCAACAATATATATCTTGGGCTATTAAAAATATGGTCGAATGGGATAGAGAGGAGGAGGATCCATCGGTTTATCATATTCATGGTACGAGTGATGAGATTTTTCCTATTAAATATATTGATAAGTGTAGGAAAATTGAAAATGGTACACATGCCATGATTTTAAATAAAACTCCTAGTATTATTGACGAGATCGTAAAAATTGTAGAATCGTAAACTATAAGAGATTGCTTTAAGCAACGAAATATTAAATAAAAGAACTCGTACCTTTGTCACGAAAATTAAATACTTATTTACATATGGATTTGTGGAAAAAACTTGGAATTATAGCAGCATTGCTAGTAGGAAGTTCGTTACTGATTTATAGCGTAACAGAGCCACCAACAGAGAATACAACAAAGAAAAAAATACATAATGAATATAAAATCTATGCATTGCCCATTCCCGAGGTTATGGATTTTGCAGGAGAGCCAGTACCATTAGACCAACCAGATATTCGTGAGCGTATGGACAGAGAGCTTCTTGTAAATGCTTATTGGCAATCTAATGGGTTATTGATTTTTAAACGAGCAAATAAATATTTCCCGAAAATAGAAGCTATTCTGCGAGAGAATAATTTACCAGAAGATTTTAAATACCTAGCGGTAGCCGAGAGTGGTTTACAAGATGTAGTCTCGCCCGCAGGTGCAGCAGGCTTTTGGCAATTTATGCCAGCAACTGCAAAAGAGTATGGTCTAGAAGTGAATAGTTATGTAGATGAACGTTATCATCTAGAATTGGTTACAAAAGCAGCAGCTCAATATCTTCATAAAGCAAAAGACCATTTTGGAAGTTGGACCTTAGCTGCAGCAGCTTATAATGCTGGTAGAAACGGTATAGGGAAGCAGATAGAAAGACAAAAAGCACCTCGAAATTATTATGATTTATTGTTGAATCCGGAAACTAGTAGGTATATGTTTAGAATATTAGCTTTCAAAGAGATAATGGCAAATCCTAAAGGTTATGGATTCCATTTTAATAACTCGGATTTATACCATCCAATACCAGTAAAGAAAATAAAAGTAGATACTTCTATAGAAGATTTGGCTGAGTTTGCTAAAGAACATGGTATAAATTATAAGATACTTAAAATTCATAATCCATGGTTACGAGACACTAAATTGCCTAATAAATCTGGTAAAACATATTACATAGAAATTCCAGAGCCAGGTTTTTATTAAAATATAATGTAATAAAATAAATAGAGGCTTTCAACATTTGTTGAAAGCCTCTATTTATTTAAATCATTTGTTATTATAGCGCTTTTTTTATATCATCAAGACCTTTCTTGTCGTTAGTAGAATCCATCTGAATAACACGTACTGGATCTGGCAGTTTTATATCATTTTCTTTGAACGCTTCAGATAAGTGAATAATTACTTCGCTCATAAAATTAAGATACGGAACTCGATCTCCTGATTTCACCCAAATTCGAATTTTAAAATCAATAGTTTCTTCTCCTATATGTTCATAGAAAAAAGTTGTATCTTCTACTATTGCATTAGGTACATGTTTTAGAGCTTCTAAAGCTACTTCTTGTACTTTTCTTAAATCTGCATTTTTAGAAACTCCTCCTGTAACATCTGCACGTCGTTTTCCTAATCGTGTGTAATTGATTAATGCATTCTGGAATACATCTTTATTTGGTATTGTAACAAGTTGACCTTGATAGGTTTGAATGGTAGTGTCTCGGATTTTCATCTCTTTTACAAAACCTTCAAATTCTTTTACGCGAATAGCATCTCCAACATAGAAGGGACGTCTTAATGACATGAAGATACCGGAAATAAAGTTGGCAGCAATGTCCTGAAAGGCAAAAGCTAAAGCAACCCCTGCGATACCAGCTCCTGCTAGTGCTGTAGTAATGGTTTTATCTAGATTTAAAATACGTAATACTATAAACCCTACAGCTCCTAATAAAAATACATAGATAATGCTTATGCTTAAATCGGCAAGTGTTTTGGTAGGGAAGAACCTACGAAATTTGTTGTCTGCAAATCTGCGAATTCGTTTTGCTATATATATTCCTATTATTAATGCAACAGAAGCCACAAGTAGATTTGGCACCATTTTTATTAATGTGGTAGCCCAATGTTCTATTTTTTCTATTATAAGTTTAATTGCTGTATCTAGATCAAGATCCATTTAAATATGTAATAAATAGGTTTAAAGAATAATTTTTGAAACAAACTTAAATATAAGAGTTTTTTAAATGTTTTGAGCGGAACGGCGCGTATTTAAAATAACGATACGTTTATTTTTCAAGCATTTTGCTTTTATAATAACTCAATGTAAAAAGCCTCTTCTATTTGAAGAGGCCTTTTAAAGTATATAAATTATATATCGATATTATTTTATACTATCGATAATAGAATTTAATGTGTTGCTCGGACGCATTGCAGCAGATGTCTTATCGAAATCTGGGAAGTAGTAACCACCCATGAGATCGG
>JAJYTI010000088.1 GCA_021793135.1 Bacteroidota bacterium | reverse complement strand
TTAACGCTGATAAGTGGAACGTTTAATCCCATTGCAAAGGACTTGGCAAAAGAGGTGCCTACTAATAATGCACCCATTAGTCCAGGTCCTTTGGTAAAAGCTATGGCAGATAGGTCCTTTTTTTCGATATTTGCCTTGACAATTGCTTGATGAACGACAGGAAGAATATTTTGTTGATGTGCACGAGAAGCTAGTTCGGGTACAACCCCTCCAAATTCTTTGTGAACTTCTTGAGTGGCAACAATATTAGAAAGTATTTTTCCGTTGCATATAACAGCAGCAGCTGTGTCGTCGCAAGAGGATTCAATACCGAGAATATAGGAGTTAGTTTGCAAAATTTAGTTGTTTAAGTGTTGTGCTAAAATTGGATGTAAAATTAAAACATAAATAGCGTATCAAAAAACTTAGAAAAATATTATTTCGAATCTTTCTAATATGCTTTGCTTTCTTCGCATGGCTAGTGATACTATTATCCATACCTCCAATTCAAACTATGGTTGCAAAGAAAGTTGCCGAGTCTGTAAATGATACTTATGGCACTTCTATAAATATCTCTAAAGTTGGTTTGAATTGGCGTGGTAGAGTAACATTGCAAGATGTATTAATTGAAGATCATAAGCAAGATACTCTAATTTACGCTAAAAGATTACGTACTAGATTACAATCATTAAGACCATTGTACAAAGGAAGGTTATATTTTCAACACACGAATCTATCCGATCCATATTTTCATATTAAAACGTATAAAGGCGAAGAATATTCTAATATTAATGTTTTTGTAGAGAAATTTGGTGAAGGAAATAATGCCGATAATCCCTTTGTGTTGTCCTTTAGTCGATTAATATTAGATAATGGAACTTTCGAAATAACTAATGAAAATTTAGAGGATCCTCATGTATATTCTATGCATGATATTTATTTAAAAGCAGATGACTTTAAACTTGTTAAAGACGTTATCGATGCCGACATTCAGAAATTAGCTTTTAATAGTTTTGAAGAATTAGAGATAGTAGATCTGAAAGGATTATATCATTTTTCTCCTACAAAAATGTCTTTGGAGAACTTCGATATTCTTACTAAGAATAGTTACTTATCTGGGGATTTGCAGTTTGATTATCCAATAAATGGACTAGCTAATTTTGCTACGGATGTAGAATGGAATATGAATTTAACTCCTTCAAAAGTCAATAGCGAGGACATTCGTATTTTTTACAATGAATTAGGTGCCAACATAGATTTTAATATAGAGAGTAAAATGGAGGGAACTCTTAATGACTTTACATTAAGTAATAATGCAATAACCTTTCAGAATTCTAGTGTTAATGGAGATTTTAATTTTGTAAACCTTATAGAAGATCGAGATAACTTTAAAATTTTATCGGAAGAACATTTAATCCATACCAATCATTTTGATTTGCGAAGGCTATTGCCGAATATTTTAGGAAGAGTAATGCCGGAAGAACTTAAAAAGTTAGGAAGTGTCTCTATATATGGTAAGAGTATAGTCAGCGATAATTCTATTTATACTGATGGGGTATGGAATACGGATTTAGGAACGGCGGAAATTGATTTAGGATTGGGTGATATTAAAGACTTTGAAAACGCTTATTACTATGGAGAGATTAATTTTAAAGACTTTAATTTAGGTAAACTATTAGATAGTAAAACAGTAGGAAAGATTAGCAGTAATCTTAAGGTAAATGGTCGTGGAACCAAAGCAGAAACTCTTGATACCGATATTAATGCTAAGATTTCTAGCTTTACCGTAAAAAATTATAATTATACAAATATTCAAGTCGATGGAGATTTAAAATATCCATTATTCAATGGTAAGACCTCTATAAATGATCCTAATCTAGATATGGATTTCGATGGGCTTATCAATATGAGTAAGCATACGAATGAGTACGACTTTCAAGCAACAGTAAACTTTTCTGATTTAAATAAACTAGGTTTTGTAAAACGTGATAGTGTATCTGTTTTTACTGGTAAAGTTACTATGGATATGGAAGGTACAAATGTAGATGATGCAGTTGGCGAAATAAACTTCCAAGAAACCTTTTACCAAACGCACGACAGATATTATTATTTTGATGATTTTACTATAAGCTCTAGTTTTGAGGATGATAGACGAACAATAGCAATAAACTCTCCAGATATAGTAACGGGGCAATTAAGTGGTCAATTTAAGCTAGGAGACTTGCCGCAATTAATAAAGAATGGAATAGGAAGTATCTATACTAACTATATTCCTAAAGAAGTGACTAGCGATCAGTTCATTACCTATGATTTTGAAATTCATAATAAAATAGTGGACGTGTTTATTCCACAGTTAGAATTGGGAGACAATACGAGATTAAAAGGAGAAGTATCTTCCGATGAGAAAAAGTTTAAAATGGATTTCCGTTCCCCAGAGATAATGGCTTATAATAATTATATAGGGAATATAAACCTGCAAGTAGATTATGATAACCCTATGCATAATACCTATATAACAGTAGATTCTATACATACTAAAGCATATGTGATAAATGGTTTAGAAATCGATAATACTACAAAGAACGATACACTTTCTATTTCTTCCAGTTTTAGAGGAGGTAAAGGACAGGAAGATTTCTTTGACTTGTCATTTTATCATACGATTAATCCAGAAGGACAATCTGTTTTTGGAATAAAGCGATCGGGTATATTATTCAATCATAACCTTTGGTACATGAATCATGAAAATGATACAAAAAATAGGGTAGTGCTCGATGAGGATTTTAAACACGTGCAAGTAGATTCTCTAGTTCTTAATCATAATGATGAATACATCCGAATGGCTGGAGTGCTTAGAGATTCTACTTATAAAGACTTACGATTAAATTTTGAGAATGTAAATATTGGGCATTTAATTCCTAATATCGATAGTTTAGATGTGGTAGGGAGAATGGATGGAGACTTGAATCTAATTCAGGTACGAAATATATATCGTCCTACATCTACATTGCGAGTAGACGACCTTATGGTAAATGACCTTCGATACGGAGATTTTATATTAAATATAGAAGGTAATGAAGATTTGACTCGATATGATATCGAAACCATGCTTATAGATGATGATAAACAACATTTTAGTGGTTTAGGATATTTAGATATATCTAAAGAAAATCCGAATATAAATGTCAATTTAGATTTCAATGCTTTTGATATAAGTGGTTTTAGTCCATTTGGCGCTAATGTAATCAATAGGTTAAGAGGTTTAGCTACAGGTAGAGTTCAAATTTCTGGAGATCCACGAGCTCCCGAGGCTTTGGGAAGACTATATTTAAGTGAAGGAGGAATGCGTATTCCATATTTAAATGTAGATTATAAATTGGATGATAATACCGAACTGGTTATTAGTAAAAACTCATGGCAAGTAAGTAATACAGGTCTAACCGATACAAAATATAATAGCAAAGGGAAGTTTAGAGCGTTGGTTACTCACAAAAACTTTAAAGACATCAATTTTGATATGCATATCACGGCTAATGATATGTTAGTGTTGAATACCACTGAGCAAGAAGATGCATTATATTATGGAACAGCTTTTATAAATGGAGAAGCAAATATATACGGTCCACCAGAAGAATTAATAATAGATGTATCCGCCGCTACAAGTGATAATACCAATTTTACAATTCCACTAAGTGATACCGAGTCTATAGGAGACGATTCCTTTATTATATTCTTATCGCCAGAAGAAAAACAAAAAAGATTAACCGGTGAAGTTGTAGAGACAAAAGAAATTAAAGGGCTTTCGGTAAATTTTGATTTAGATATCAATAATAAAGCTGAAGTTCATGTTGTTGTAGATAAATCGAATAATTCGACTCTTAGAGCAAGAGGAGTGGGAACGTTGTTAATTCAACTAAATACACTTGGTAAGTTTAATATGGAAGGGGACTTCCAGGTGGTAGATGGAGATTATGATTTCCGATATGGTGGAATCATTCATAAGGTAATCAAAGTAGTGCCAGGAGGATTTATTTCTTGGGATGGTAATCCAGAACGAGCAACTATAAATTTAAGAACTAAATATGAAACCGATGCAAACCCATCGGTTCTTCTAGACAATACTTCCATTAATAGAACGATTCCTGTAGAAGTATTTATAGATTTAAGTGGGGAGCTTATTCAACCAGAATTGGCTTTCGATATTGATTTCCCACGTGTAAGTTCTTCTGTGAAAAGCGAATTGGAATATAAACTTCAGAATCGAGAAGAACGTGATAAACAAGCATTGTTCTTAATTGCTTCTGGATCATTTGTAAATGATAACTTCCAAGGAAGTAATGCATTTTCAGGAACATTAGTAGATAAAGTTTCTGGGCTTCTTAATGAGCTTTTTGCCGATAAAGAAGGAAAGTTTAAGGTAGGTTTAGATTATACTCAAGGTAGTAATTTACCAAATCAAGAAACAGCAGATAGATTTGGTGTTTCTTTGTCAACTCATATTAACGAGCGAATATTAATCAATGGAAAAGTAGGGGTTCCTGTAGGGGGAGTTTATGAAAATAGTATTGCAGGAGATATTGAGATACAATGGTTAGTAAATGAAGATGGTAGTTTACGTTTGCTATTCTTTAATCGTCAAGCAGATATACAGTTTTTAGGTGAAAATCAGATTTTTGAACAAGGGGCTGGAATATCCTACTCGGTAGATTTTGCTACTTTTAGAGAACTCATAAAGAAATTATTTAATAAGAATATTGAGTTGGAGTCAGATTCAGAGTTAGAAGTAGTCCCAGACGATGATACCTTTCCTATTGATTTTTATATGAATGATAAAGGCAGACTTCCTGACGAATATTAAAAAAATCGATTTAGAGATAAAATAAAAAAGCGTTTGTTAGAATTAACAAACGCTTTTAGTTTATAATATTTCAAGTATTTATTCTGTTTTATTTTTATTACGTAGGCTAGGGATTGCTACACAACTAAATAAGCATTGCTCTTTAATAATATTTGGAACTCCTTCAGGTAATAAATCTTCCCATCCTTCTTCATCATTTTCAATCATCTTCAATACCTCTTTAGAGAAAATATGTAAATACTCTGGGTTATAGTTTGTAATATCGGCTATTCTACCATTATTTCTAAAGTAATGATATAACTGTACAACTTCCTCTTCTAAGTATCGATCTACTTTTCCGCTATTGATTATTTCTTTGGTGTCTTTTACCAACATAGGGTAGAGATAAACCTTCATGTTTTTAGAAAATAACTTCCCTGAAGCTTCTAGAATTCCACCGCTAAGTTTTTCGTAATATTTTCGATTAAAAACTTCGATTAGATTATCTACACCCATAGCCAATCCTATGCGCATTTTTGAGAATCGAGCAAAATACTCTACGAGTTTATAATATTCTTGAAAATTAGAAAGCAATACCGTGTATCCCAATGATGAAAGCAATCTAGCACGATCCATAAAGTCAGCTTCATCTATAGTTCCTTCTGCACTTAAATTGGCTAAAGTAATTTCAAAAATAACCTCGGTATTCTTTTCGGTAACTCTTTTTTCTTGTAAAAAGAGGTCTCTTGCGTTATTATAAATATCTATTCCTACTTTAGTAATCGGTCTAAAACTTCCTCTAAATGCTAGGATATTCTTTTTATATAGAATAGAAGCAGGTAAAATATTTTTTCCATCAGGGCCAAACATAACCGCATCTGTCATGCCATTTTTAAGTAGAACCAAGCTCATTAGACGATTATCCACGTCTTTAAATTGTGGACCTGAGAAGTTTATAGTATCGATTTCTATACTATCTTGATCGATATTATCATATAAACATCGAATTAATTTTTTAGGATCATTAAAATGATAGAATGCACCATAAATCAAGTTTACTCCAACAACTCCTAATGTGTTTTGCTGATGTATAGCCTCATTTTCATGAAATCTAACATGAAGTACAATTTCATTATATTCCTCTTCATCTGGGTGTAATTGGAATTGAATACCCAACCATCCATGACCTTTATATTTTTTTGAAAAATCAATGGTAGCAACAGTATTTGCGTAGGTAAAGAATAATTTATTAGGATTTAAATCACGAGTAATTCTTCTCTCTAATAATTTCATCTCATGACCTAGCATTTTTTGCAAACGCTCTTCGGTTACATATCTACCAGTAGGTTCCAATCCATAAATTGCATCGCTAAAACTTTTATCATAAGCCGACATGGTTTTAGCAATTGTTCCAGATGCACCACCAGCACGGAAAAAGTGTCTCACGGTCTCTTGACCAGCACCAATCTCTGCAAAAGAACCATAAATATTCTTATTTAAGTTTATGCGTAATGCTTTGTTACTCGTAGACGGAATATCTTTATATGGACCATCTGCCAAAAGGGTGTTGGACATAGTATATTATCTTTACTTAAAAACTACTACAAAGGTACTAAATACAATAGGTAAACAAAAAAATAAACTTTACTTTTGTAACTATGAATTCACGCATGAAACTTACATTTTTAGGAACAGGAACTTCACAAGGTGTACCCGTAATCGGTAGTAATCACCCAGTTTGTAAAAGCAATGATCCGAGAGACAAACGTTTACGAGTTTCTGTATTAATAGAGTGGGAGGATTACACATATGTTATAGATTGTGGTCCAGATTTTAGATATCAAATGCTTAGAGCTAATTGCCAGCGTATAGATGGTATACTTTTTACTCATGAGCATAGTGATCATACCGCGGGAATAGACGATGTAAGGCCATATTATTTCATGAATGGTGATATACCATTCTATGCACATGAACGTGTTTTTGATTCGTTATATCAACGTTTTGCCTATATTTTTGAGAAAGAAAATAAATATCCTGGAGCTCCTACTATAGAAGAACATTATATAGATAAAACACAAAACTTTACTATAGGAAATAAAACGGTAACTCCTATAGAAGCTTGGCATTATAGAATTCCTGTACTTGGTTTTAGAATAGACGATTTAACCTATATGACCGATGTAAAACATATGGAACCAGAAGAGATAGAAAAAATAAAAGGAACTAAGGTGCTTGTTATTAATGCATTACGAAAAGCAGAACATATTTCACATTTTAATTTGGAAGAAGCACTTAATTTTATTGATGAAGTTAAACCAGAACGTGCATACTTAACTCACGTTAGCCATTTGCTTGGGTTTCATGAAGAGGTACAAAATAAATTACCAGACAATGTTTTTTTAGCATACGATACTTTACAAATAGAAATATAATATACGTAAAATGAGAGAGAAAATATACTTATACCTATTGATGTTCGTTACTGTTATTCTAATCTTTTTATATAAATATCAAAGTTCTGTTTTTGAAAGACAACAAGAAGATATTGAAGCATTAGAAAGAGTAGACAAAAGATTAGAAGATGAGAATAAAGTTTTAGAATCAAAGTTGGCAGAAGCGGCATATTTTTCTTTAGAAAAAAATGAAAGTGCTTTAAGTTACATAGAAGAGGTATATCATATTCGTCCAGATTCATTAGAAATGCGTTTAGAGGATTATTTCTATAATAAAAATGGCAAGGAAGACAATCCATTAGTGCCGTATTCTGGAATGGAAGGAACCATGCAAGTGAATAAAGTACGATTATTAAATCATAAATGGCTAATAGCTGATTTTACCGATGGGACCTATTGGGGCGAAATGATTTTAGAATACTTTTACACCCCAGAAGATCAAAATATTGATGTAGAATTACTTAATTCTTTTTTATATACAACGAATTAAATTAATCTAACCATTTACGGAAATCATAAAAATTCTGTGGAGATACACCATGTCCTACAGGGTACTCTTTATAAATAGTATCGATTTTAAGCGTTTTTAAAGATTCATGTGCATTTTTTGCCCATTGTACAGGAATTACCATGTCTTGTGTTCCATGAGACTGGAATATTGATAAATGACTGTAATCTTTTTCTTTATAACCTTCTACAAGCATATCATCGGCTAAATAACCACTTAAAGCAACGATACGTTTTACCTTTTCTGGATAACTTAAAGCAACAGCCAAACTTAAAATAGTACCTTGGCTAAAACCAAGTAATGTAATGTTGTTCTTATCTAAATTATATTTTTCAATTGCGCTATCTATAGTTTTTACGACTAATTCTCTCGCTTCAATTGCTTGTTCAGTATCATTAAACTTAGCACTATTGTTATTTTCAAAATATATAGAATACCAAGCATTGCCCATTCCTTGCAGTGATAAGGGAGCTTTTAAAGCTATGATTGCATATTTTTCTGGTAACTCTCCTGCAAAAGAAAACAAATCATCTTCATTGCTTCCATATCCATGAAGCATGATTATTGCTGGTGCTTTTCCTTCCAAATTAGAAGGCCTATAATTATGTGTTAAAGGTAATGTTTTTTTTGAGTGCATAATTTTACAATAGAAAAATTAGGTTAAACCATTTTAGAAAATAATTCTTGAAACTTTTCGCCTAATAACGGGATAGGCTTGGAGCTCATCTGCAAAGCAGCTACTAATCCAAAAACCCATAATATAACAAATAGAAAATAAACGATTAATGCTAGAAGTGCATTAACTAGAAGGCAAATAATAGCAAGTATTAGAATGCATTGAGTACCTAAGCTTTGTCTTATATGAAAATTCACATAATCGTTCTTGTCTTTGTTAAGCGTTATGGTAATAAAAAGACCAATGATACTTAAATAAGATATAACTCCTAGGTTTCTGTATTTCTTAACTTTAGCCTCGTTCATTTAATCTAAGAATTTAAAAAACTTTTGAAAGTATTTATCCAGAAATGGCACACCACCTTTTTGTTTTAACAACATGCGAATAAATGAAATTATCCACATCAATACACTTATAAAAAATATGGTAGTGTGTACTAGTTCGACTTGTGTTTGAATAGATTCTAGTTGTATATATCCTATTAAAGTACCGGTGAAATGGAA
>JAJYTI010000087.1 GCA_021793135.1 Bacteroidota bacterium | reverse complement strand
GTTCTTCAGAGAAAACTCGAATATTTAGAGAGTTGTCTTCATTAAAACTACTTGATAATATGTTAAGTTCTGTATTTAATTTATTTGCCTCTTCTTTGCTGGTATTTATTGTCCAAATACGGCCTTCTAATTTGTTTTGTGCTTCTCTTGGAGTGCTCTTATCTAGTAGTTTTCCGTTATTCAGTATTGCGATATTATTACAAAGCTCTTTTACATCGTCTACGATGTGTGTGGAGAAAATTACCGTATTATCGGTTCCAATTTCTCTAAGAACATTCAAGAATCGATGTCTTTCTGCTGGGTCTAGTCCAGCGGTTGGTTCATCTACTATAATTAGTTTAGGATCGTTTAACAACAGCTGTGCAATTCCAAATCTTTGCTTCATCCCTCCAGAGTATCCACTTACGTGTTTTTTTCTAACATCGTATAAATTTGTTGCTTCTAAAACACTATCTACAATCTTACTTCGGTCTTTAGAAGAACTAATTCCTTTTAGTCTAGCAAAATAATTCAGTAAATCTTCTGCAGAGGTATTAGGATATACACCAAAAGATTGCGGTAAGTAACCAAGTATTTTTCTGAATTTTAGTTGTTCTTCTAAAACATTGATATTTCCGAAATGAATACTTCCAGAATCGGGTTTTTGTAAGGTGGCAATCGTACGCATTAAGGAGGATTTTCCTGCACCGTTTGGACCTAATAAACCAAACATTCCTGCTCCTATTTCCAGATCTAAATTATCAATAGCTTTTACACCGTTGTTATAGGTCTTGTTTAAATTTTGGATGACTAAATTCATAGATTCGAGAGTTCTTAATTCTTAATATTTCTAGTATAAAATAATAATATCCATTGAGGAATTTATATCGATAAGTTTTTAGTTGTAAAACATGCAAAAACTTATGTTTTCAGTTCATTAGACTAAAACTTGTTAAAATGTTACAGAATTTTTGAATAATTCTTTAAAAGGGCATTACGTGCTACTAACAAAGTATGCTTTAATATATAGACGAGGGATTTTTGAAAATGGTTGTCTTAGAAGTATAAAAATGTATTTATAATTTATTGATTTCTATGGATTTATAAACCATTAGCAATAAAAAAGAGGCTTACCTTTTCACAAGATAAGCCTCTAAATAATTATATGTTTTTATTTAGGGAATTAATAAAGAACCATCGCCATAGCTAAGGAATCGGAAGTCATTCTCCATAGCATATTCATATACTTTCTTCCAATTATCGCCCAATAATGCAGCAACAAGTAACAATAGAGTTGATTGAGGTTGATGGAAGTTGGTTATCAATCCTTTAATCACTCGATACGTATAACTTGGTGCAATGATTATCTCGGTTTCCATTACCAAATGATCTAAACTATGTTCTTTCATCCATTGGATTAACGCAGTAATGGCTTCCTTTGCAGAATGGGTTTTATCGGTTTCATAAGGCTCCCATTGCTGTACTTTTAAATCTTCTAATACAATATTTGGTTGGTTTAAAATCTTATTTCCCATCCAATAAATACTTTCCAAAGTACGGGTAGCAGTGGTACCAACACTAAATATATTTTTATCGATATTCTGTACTAAATCTTCTAAAAAGTCCAACTCCAAATGCATCCATTCGGCGTGCATAATATGACCTTCCATGGTGTCGGTACTAACTGGTTTAAAGGTTCCTGCACCAACGTGTAAAGTGGTAAATAAGGTGGGTATACCTTGATCTTTAAAATCTTGCATCATGGCATTAGAAAAGTGTAAACCTGCGGTAGGAGCAGCAACCGAACCTTCATGTTCTGAAAAAACGGTTTGATAGTCTTCTATATCTGCTTCTTCGGCTTTTCTTTTAATATAGGGTGGAAGTGGCGTTACACCAGCAGCTTCAACAACTTCTGCTAGGCTCAACTCTTCCGGTGTCCAACTTAATCGCACTACATAGGCCCCAGGAATTCTCTCTAATAATTCTGCTTTCAGTTCTACATCTTTCCCATTTACTTGAATGGTTCGAACCAGAAATTGTTCTTTCCACTTGTTAGCTTTTCCTACAAAACATTTCCAAGTAGCCGATTTTTGTTGCTGAAAGAAGCTAGCGTAATCAGTGAATTCTCCATAAGGTTCTAAACAGAACAACTCGATAATTGCACCCGTTTCTCGTCTAAACAGAATACGAGATTTAATCACTTTGGTATTGTTGAAAACCAATACCGAGTTTTTGGGTAAATGCGAAGACATATTGCGATAAACATCGTGGTTTATCTTTCCGTTTTTATAAACTAAAAGTTTTGAGCTATCACGCGGATGTGTCGGATAAACCGCTATCCGATCATTCGGCAAATCGTATGTAAAATCCTTAATGGATAAATTTTTTGGATGCATGGCGCAAAGTTCTAAAATCTTTACAAATAAACACTTTTACTTTTTATTTTTTATGATAGCTTATTCGCAAATGGAATTAAAGACAAAACCTTGGTGCTTATTCTAATAAGCAGGTTAATCTTCTTTAAATTCCCTTGTACATTTTGTACCTTTCGGCTTCAAAATTCGAACTATGACAGCAAAAGAAAAAGTAGCTTCTCTAAGAGAAGAAATGAAGAGAAATAATATCGATGCCTTTATAGTGTATTCTGCCGATCCTCATATGAGTGAGTATTTGCCAGAGCAATGGCAAGAACGTACCTGGTTATCAGGATTTACGGGTTCTGCTGGATTTGTGGTAGTAACTTTGGATAAAGCAGGATTATGGACAGATGGACGTTACTTTACTCAAGCGCCTATCGAATTAAAAGGTTCGGGAATCGATTTGTTTAAAGATGGGATAGAAGGGACTCCGAATTATATCGATTGGATTATTTCGCAAACTTCGGAAAATGCTATCGTTGCAGTAAATGCACTTGCTACTTCCAATGCAAATTGGGAAGATGTAAAAGCAAAATTAGAAAAGAAAAATAGAAAGCTGATAGACAAACCACTTTTAAATACGGTTTGGTCAGATAGAGGTACACCGAGCAAAAATCCTGTATTTGTTCATCCAATAGAGCTTGCAGGACGTTCGGTAGTAGAAAAACTCACGGAAATTCGTGAGAAAATGAAAAAGGAAGATGCTACCGCTCACTTGATATCTAGTCTTGACGATGTGGCTTGGACGGTGAATCTTCGTGGTAGCGATGTAGATTGTAATCCAGTTTTTCTAGGATATATCTATATTTCTATGGATAAAGCAATTCTATTTGTAGATACGGAAAAGCTAGAAGAAGATGCCAAAAAACTAATGAAAGATTCCGGAGTAGAAGTGAAGGAATATGAGGATTTCTTTGACTATTTAGCTTCATTAAAAGACGAATCTATTTTAATAGCACCAAATAGTAACCAATCGATTTTTGAAGCGGTAAAAGCAAACAATACTATTATCAAAAAACCTGTTCCTGGTCATTTGATGAAAGCAATTAAGAATGGAGCAGAACTAGAAGGTTTTGAGACGGTTATGGTTCGCGATGGGGTTGCAATGGTTAAATTCTTGCATTGGTTAACCCATAATGTGGGTAAAGAGCCAATGAATGAGTACCAAATAGGACAGAAGTTATTAGAGTTTAGAAAAGAAGGTAAAAACTTTGTAGGAAACAGTTTTGATAGTATTGTTGGATACAAGGGAAATGGAGCGATAATTCATTATTCAGCTCCAGAAAAGGGTAGTGCAGAAGTGACTAATGAAGGCAGTATTCTAGTAGATTCTGGTGGACAATATTTAGAAGGTACAACAGACATTACTCGAACTTTACCATTGGGCGAAGTGAACGAAGAGTTTAAAGAAGATGTTACTCGTGTTTTGCAGGGAATGATTAGACTTTCTATGGTGAAATTTCCAAAAGGCACCAAAGGAGTGCATTTAGATGCTTTTGCAAGAATGGCACTTTGGCAAGATGGGAAAGACTATAATCACGGTACAGGCCATGGGGTAGGTAGCTTTATGAATGTGCATGAAGGACCACAAAACATTCGTAAAGATTTGAATCCTGTGGATTTAGTAGAAGGTATGGTACTTTCTAATGAGCCAGGGTACTATGTAGAAGGAAAATATGGTATCCGTCACGAAAACTTAATCGTAGTAAAAGAATGGAAAAAAACAGAATGGAATACGTTCTATGAATTTGAAACTCTTACTTTATGTCCTTTCTTTACTAGTATTGTACTAAAAGATATGTTGTCGCAAGAAGAGATAGATTGGCTAAACGATTACCATAAAACTTGTGAAGAAAAACTAGCTCCACATCTAGAGGGAGAGGTTAAAGAATGGTTCTTGGAATTAGTTAAACCGATTTAATATAAGTAGTCATTAATAATTGAGCAAAAGTCAACTAGAATATAATTTTCACCCATCTTGATTTTTTTTAAGGTGGGTGTTTTTATTTAAATCTTTTTCTATTTTGCCAGTAGTCTATTACCCATCGAATAGCAATTATTACAGTGAGGAAAGCAAAAGGTAGCGAAGTGATAATCAATAATTTTTCTACTGCCGATAACACATTGGTAGCTGAACTATACAAACTTAATATAAGAATAGCTTCGGTAAGTAATAACATGAGGATGGCCCATATAAGGCGATGGGATTTTTTTGGTTGTTCTTTTCCATGATCAGAAAACATGCTGAGTACATAAATGGCCGAATCGGCAGAAGTAACAAGGAATCCCACTAATAAAAGTATAGTGACCATAGCAGTAACGCTATAAAGCGGATAATGACTTAAAAATACAAAAATAGAAGAGAATACGTTGTCAAATTCCCCTGCGTAATTAGGCATCTGACCAATAAGCTCAAAGGCAGAACTTCCAAAAACGGTAAACCAGAAAAAACTACCTACAGAAGGAATAATAATTGCTCCAAAAATGATTTGTCGTAAACTCCTACCACGTGAAATCCTTGCAATAAAAATCCCTGTAAATGGTGCCCATGCTAACCAAAAAGCCCAATAATAATACGTCCAGCTAGTCAAAAACTCTTGTCCTGGATTATATTTTCCAATAGCAAGACTCATCGGAATAAAGTCGATTATATAAGTATAAATCGCTTTAGAAAACTGACTGAATATTTCTATAATATCACTAAAAAGAAAAACAAATAGGAGAAGAAGTATCGTAATTCCAATATTAATATTGGACAAGTATTTTATACCTCGATTTACACCTCGATAAGCAGAATAGAAACTTAAAGCAAAAATAAGTAGCGTGAAAATAATAGCAAAAGGGTAGGAGTCTTGCAATTCAAAAAAATATGTTAGACCACCTTCTATTTGTTCCGTGCCCAATCCTATAGCAGCAACAATACCGATTACAGTAGTTAGTACAGTAAGTAAATCTACAAGCTTAATCCAACTTCTTTGTTTTTGTTTTTGAAAGGCAGTGCTAAGTAATATAGATTTTTTTCGTACAAAAAGATAATACCCCATAATAACTGCAAAAAACACATAAAATGCCCATGCAGTAAATCCCCATTGGTAGAATGTGTATTCTAGAGCAATAGTTTCTATATTAGATAGAGTGTCTATCGGGGTGTTATGTAACATAAATACTGGTTCTTGCACGGCACGCAGTAAGATTCCTGCTCCCATTCCAGCACTATACAGCATTGCAATCCACGAAAGAGTAGAAAATTCTGGTGGTTCTTTTCCTAATCTAATTTTCCCTAAAGGCAAACATGCAATTGCTAATAGAAATAACACACATCCTAATCCAAGCCATAGATAAAATGCCCCAAAATATTCGCGTATATGAATGGAAAGCATTGAAATCTGTTCATAGAATACTTGTGGATTTATAAACATATAAAATGCAATAATCACTATTATAGCAATGGAGGCAGATAAAAGTTTATTATTTTTTATAAATGGATAAATAGTTTTAAGTATTAAAAAAGTAATTTAATTAATAAAATAACATTTTAATTTATATATTTTCAATAAGTATCTTTATATTAATATAATTATCATTTTACTTAACAGTAGAAAATATATAATTTCGATAGGAGCTCTAGCTAGATGTAATTTTTATATACATAATATAGTTCAAGCAGACTTGTCATGCTTAAACATAGCAATTATTGCTTACTTTTGTAGACTATTTTAAAATTTAAAAATGTCAGATTATCCTAAAATAGCCGTATTTGGTGGAGGTAGTTGGGCTACGGCCATTGTAAAAATGTTATGCGAAAACCTGAAAGAAGTTGGGTGGTATATGCGTAATGAGAATACTATTAAACACCTAAGAGAATATCATCATAATCCGAATTATTTAAGTTCGGTACAGTTTGATACAGATCAGTTATACATCAGTTCGGATATGGAGGCCATGGTAGCATATGCAGATTACTTGATTTTTGTAATTCCTTCTGCTTATTTGCAATCTGAATTGAATAAAATAACACCAAAGTCTCTAGAAAATAAGGTGGTTTTTTCTGCTATAAAAGGAATTGTTCCTGAGAGCAGTTTGATAGTAGGAGAGCATTTTAATACGCATTACAAAGTTCCTTTTAGTAACATAGGAGTTATTTCTGGACCTTGTCATGCAGAGGAAGTAGCACTAGAGCGACTTTCATATTTAACTTTAGCATCTGCAGATGAGGAAATATCACAAGTACTAGCTACTTGTCTTCGTAGTCATTATATAAAATGTAAAATAAGCGATGATGTATTAGGCTTGGAATATGCAGCCATGTTGAAGAATATCTATGCTGTTGCTGCAGGGATAGCTCATGGGTTAGGATATGGTGATAACTTTCAAAGTGTACTTATGAGTAATGCTGTTCGAGAGATGAAGCGCTATGTAAAGAAAGTACATAATACAAAGCGTAATATTAACGACTCAGGCTATTTGGGCGATTTGCTGGTAACAGGATATTCTATTTTTAGTAGAAACCGAACTTTTGGTAATATGATAGGGAAAGGTTATACTGTTCGTAGTGCGCAATTAGAGATGAATATGGTGGCAGAAGGTTATTTTGCCGCTAAAAGCGCTTATATGTTAAACCAACAGCGTAAGAACAAGGCTAAGGTACCCATAATTAAAACCGTTTATAAAATCTTGTACGAAAATAAAGATCCAAAAAAAGCATTTGAAAAACTTACCGATAAGTTAGATTAAAACTTTTTATTGAAATAAAATAAAACGAGCCTTCTTAGTCGAATGATTAAGAAGGCTCGTTTCTTAAAAAAAGATATATTTTTTACTCTGCTATAACTCCTTTAAAAATAGAGTCTTTTAGCTTTTGTTGGTTTTCTTCTTTTATGCTATTTGGTGGAAATTGGAATGTTTTCTCATACATTTTACCATTAAAAAAATAAGTAACCATATATTCATTAGTCAAACCAAATACTTGCTCATCTACCATTTCTATTTTACGTTTTTCTCTAGCAGGAATATCGCCAATTCCGTGACGTAGTATAGATGTTTTTTTTGAATCAGAAAAACCTCTAGAAACGATTAAAGCCATTTCTATTGGCTCTCTTTTTAGATTTACTAAGTAGATATTCCATTGTTGGAACGCTTTTTCATCATTCCATTCGTTGGTAGCGATTATATAAACATCACTAGAAACAGGTATTTCGATCTTTTTACGCATTATCTTATGCTTTTAAATTGACTTAAGAAACGCATATCATTTTCACTAAGCATACGAATATCAGGAATTTGATAATTCAACAGAGCGATTCTATCTATTCCCATTCCAAATGCAAAACCAGAATATACTTCAGGGTCTATTCCACAGTTTTTAAGTACATTCGGATCTACCATTCCACATCCCATAATTTCTAACCATCCGGTACCTTTAGTCATTCGGTAATCGGTTTCTGTTTCTAATCCCCAATACACGTCTACCTCGGCACTAGGCTCTGTAAATGGGAAGTAGGAGGGGCGTAGTCGGATTTCCGACTTACCAAACATTTGTGTAGTAAAATATTGTAAGGTTTGTTTTAAATCAGCAAAACTTACATTTTTATCGATATACAAACCTTCTACTTGGTGGAAAAAACAATGTGATCTAGAAGAAATATCCTCGTTACGATATACACGCCCTGGCGAAATAGTTCGGATAGGCGGTTGGTTTTCTTCCATATAACGTACTTGTACCGATGAGGTGTGTGTACGCAATAGAATAGAAGGATCGGTTTGTATAAAGAACGTATCTTGCATGTCTCTTGCTGGGTGATATTCAGGTAAGTTTAATGCAGAGAAATTGTGCCAATCATCTTCTACTTCGGGACCTTCGGATATTGTAAACCCAATTCTAGAGAATATATCTACAATTTTGTTTCGTACAATGGAAATAGGATGACGAGACCCAAGTGAAATTTGTTCTCCTGGTCTAGTAAGATCTCCATAGAAACCTTTTTCCTCTTCGTTAGATTGTAAGGTTTCTTTCCAATTATTTACGGTCTCTTCTAGTTTGTTTTTAAGTGCATTAACTACTTGCCCGTATTCTTTCTTTTGATCACCTGGAACTTCTTTAAAAGCTTTAAAAAAACCGTTTAAAATTCCTTTTTTAGATAAGTATTTGATGCGGAATGCTTCAATCTCTTCTAAATTTTTAGGTACAAATTTTTCTACTTCCTTTAAGTGTTGTTGTATTTCCTGAATCATAATTGTGGTTTACAAGCTACAAAAATACATATTTATGCTTGATATCTAGTAATTTATAAAAGCTTCTAAATGCTGTTTATTTGTTTATTGGATGTACTTATTCTCTACGAAATAATATACTATAGCTTCTTTCATAAGCAGGGATTGTTCTCCTGCTCTAAGCGGAGGTAAATTTTCTTCTAGTTTATAGTGTGGCCAGCCATCGTCGTCAAAGAAATCGAACGAATAGTATCCGTATGGTTCTAGTAATCGACAAATAGCGATATGCATCAAATTTATTTTTTCGTCTTTTTTAAACTTTCTATGTATTTGACCTAATTCTTGTAGGCCGACCAAATATAT
>JAJYTI010000086.1 GCA_021793135.1 Bacteroidota bacterium | reverse complement strand
TGTGTTGCAATAGCTGCAATTTCCTCATCGCTTAAAATATCTGCGAAGCCTACCATTACACCGTATTCTGGTCTTGCATCATAACCATCTAAAATTATTTCTAAAAACAATTGAATATCATCTCCAGTAACAATTTTACTGCCTGCAAGTGGTGGGAAAGCTCCCGCTAATCCTGTACCATCAGACTGATGGCAAGCAGCGCAATTGCTAGCATATAATGCAGCTCCATCCAATCCAGTTGATGATTGTCCATCTCCAGATGATACACTCGGTTTTTCTTTAGCAGGAATAAAGTCCATAGTTGGTTTCCCATTAATATCGGCTTGTTTTAATGATATTAGGTAGGCTGTTAAGTGAAGCGCTTGTTCTGTTGCCACAATCTTTTTATCTGTATTCTTTAAGAAAGATTCGGGGACAGGTACAACAACGTCATCTTCGTTAATTTCTGCTTCCGACTTTTCTTCAAACAACCAAGGATAGCCTGGCATAATAGATTCTTTCACTACAATACGTGGATTGTATAAGTGTAATAAGTGCCATTCTTTACCAGATTGTCTTTTCCCTACGTTAGTTAGGTCTGGTCCTGTACGTTCGCTTCCTAATATAGAAGGAGATTGTCTCCAAAAATCTAATCTTGCTTTACTATATACATAGTCCGAAGGTATAGAAGGACGCTCTCCCCATACATTATCCATTTCTATATTACGAACCTGTTGGGTGTGACAAGCCACACAATTTTCTTTTACATAGATATTTAGCCCCTGTTGTTCTTCTTCGGTAAATGGCTCCATACTCGGTAATGCTTGAACATAATGCAAGTCATTTGCTGGCAATACAGCAATAAAAATACTTAGGCTAATAAAAACGATTGCCGATACGAGTACTAAGTTCCTAAGATTTGTATGTAAATTAAGCATGGTCTTTATTTTTAAGCATTAATTTGTTTAACATCGGTGATACGGGCTTTTTTACGATCCGGACGTACCATTCTATAAAAGTTATAAGCAAACATTATGTGCGAAAGGAACATTAAAGAACCTCCTATAGCACGCCAAATCCAATAAGAATGCATAAAGGTTATCGATTCTAAGAATGGTTTTCCTTCAATCCAGCTCAAACCACGTAAAGTTCCACCTATCATCATTGACATCATATAGGCAAATAACCCGATGAATGCTAACCAAAAATGAATACCTACAAATAATTGTCTAGGTTCTTTCCCAGTTATTTTTGGTAAAATAGCATAAATACAAGCCCATAGTATAAAAGTGATAATTCCATACATGGTCATGTGTGAATGTGCAACGTTAAAGTCATTAAAATGCCAAACGAAATTTGTGAATCGGAAAGCTTGTAAACTTCCTTGTGTAGAGCCTACAAAATAGAATATTACACCTACTAGGAAGAATGGTAATACATAACTCTTTGTTATTTCGCTCCAACTGCCACGCATGGTCATTAAAAAGTTTGTTGTTCCAGCTACTACTGGGATAAACATTCCAACACTAAATACAATTGCTACAGTTTGTAACCACCATGGTAACGGACTGAAAATAAAGTGGTGTGTCCCTATTAATGTATAGAATAACATCTGTGTCCAGAATGCCAATACTCCTAATGAATAGGAATAGATAGGTTTATTTAATGACGATGGTAAATAGTAATAAATTAAACCTAATGTAAAGGTCATAAACCACATTCCTACACCTTGATGCATATAATATCCTTGTATAACCGTTTCACCTAATCCATTTTGGAAATTGGGTATATAAGCAATAACAACAATGGTTATCGTCCAGATAAGAGCTCCAAATAGATACCAGTTGGAAATATAAATTTCTTTGATTTTTCTTTTAGCTACTGTTTTATAGAAGTTGAATAAAGTAAGAATCAGTGCAGTAGCTAATGGTACAACGGCAGGCCAAATATATTCTCTATATTCTCCACCACCATTATTAATTCCAGCCATTAAAAAAATACTTCCTAATATAACTGATAGATTCATTAGTCGCCAGCACCACCAGCCAATCTTATAACTATAAAGTTCTGTATTCGAAGTTCTAGCTATTACGAAGTTTCCTAAGCCTACCATAGCCAAAGAAGCCCATCCCCAGAATACGGCATTAGTGTGAACTGGTCGAAGTCTTCCGAAAGAAAGCCAAGAAACGGTATCCAATTCAGGCCAAACAAATTTCATTCCAACATATTGACCGATGAATGTTCCGAAAATTAACCAGAAGACCGAAGCACCGATATAGTAAGTAACTAACTTTTTTAATGGTTTTGGAGTCTCTATATAAACTTTCGAGTCTTTCTTTTCGTCAACTAAAGGGTTGTTTCTCTTATGAGTAAAATCACTAACGATTCCTCGTTTGTCGTATGCCTTATTTTCGCCAGATATCTCAGTACCTGATAATTGATATTTTCCAGCAGTTTTACGACTTTCTAGAATTATATCGATTTCTTCATCGTCTAAACCGATTAACTCTTCTGATAATTTTTGTTTGTTTTTTAAATCTGATTTGTATCGCATATTATCGATATATCCGTTAATACGCATATACAGAATAAGGAAAGCAATAATCAATACAATTATTACTAAAATAAAAGTTCCTAAGATACCAGGACTTAATTGCCAATTTTCTGTGCTCGGATTTGGTCGAGGTTGTGCAAATGAGGAATAACTTGTCAGTAGAAGAAATAGGGCTAATAATTTTTCTTTTCGGACAAGTTTATCTGAAATGTAATTAAATTTTTTTTTCATCGAATTAGTGTTGATTTTCCAGATTTTAATTTAGTTGCAAGTTCATAGATAGTTGTTGTATCTAACATAGTTTTTAGTTCTTTGCGTATGCCATAAAATTTTTCATGCATTGGGCAAGGATCGTTAGCGTCGCATTCGTTTAATCCTAAAGCACAACCATTATAGAGGGAATCTCCATCTATGGCATAAACAATTTCGCTGATTTTGGTGGTTTTCATCTTACGCATCTCAATTTCAAAGCCTCCGTAGGGACCTTTATAGGAATTGACAATGCTAGATTTGGTAAGTTTTCCAAGGATTTTTGCTGTAAAGGCTTCCGGACAGCCCGAATTATTAGCAACGTCGGATATCTTTACACGCTTCCCATCTATAGATTGGGTTGCTATATAAAGGATCGCTTTGATACCATATTCACATGCTTTAGAAAACATACTTTATACCTTTGGTTTTGATTTTTAGTTGGTACAAAGATAATGGTAATTCTATTTCAGACAAACTTATCTTAAATAAAGTTACATTAATTTTAAATAGGAGTAGGGGAGTGTAATGAAGGGTCTATTTATACTATTTTATCTTATAAGATATTTTATTTAAGAAGTGAAAGTTTTACTTTTGTTTTATTCTATAGATTTTTCCAGAATCTGTAATCGCAAAGAGTTCTCCTTCTTTTCCTTGATGAAGATCTCGAAAGCGTTCTCCTTCATTTTCTAAAAGTCGTTCTTCGCCAATTACTTTATTATCTTTTATTTTTAAACGAATAATATGTTGCCCACTTAAACACCCTAGAAACATGTTGTTTTTCCATTCGGAAACCGTTCCATTATAGAAGGTAATGCCGCTAGGAGAAATTGCTGGATCCCAATAATATACTGGTTGTTCCATTCCATCTTTTTGTGTAATTCCTTCTCCAATGGTTTCACCACTATATTCAAGTCCATATGTAATAATTGGCCATCCGTAATTTTTTCCGTTTTCAATAATATTTATTTCATCCCCTCCTTTAGGTCCGAATTCTGCTGCCCATAATTGATCTGTTTCTGGATGAAATGTCAATCCTTGAACATTTCTATGTCCATAGGTATAGATATACGGCATTGCTAAATCTTCGGAGGTATATTTATTACCAGGAGCGGGATTACCATCTTTATCTATGTGATGAATTTTTCCTAAACCGGAACTTAAATCTTGTGCTTGAGGACGAGTTTCTATATCAGACCGTTCTCCAGTGCTTACAAATAAATAACCTTCTTTGTCAAATAATATTCTACTACCAAAATGCAATGGGCTATTAAATGCTGGAGTAGCTTGAAAAATTATATTTACGTTTTCTACAGTTTTTTCATCTTCGGCTAATTTCCCTTTTGCCACAGAAGTTAGGTTGCCATTTTCATGAGGTTCAGAGAAACTCCAATATATCATTCTATTAGATTCAAAATCTGGATCTAGAGTAACATCTAATAAACCTCCTTGGCCTTGTGAATCGACTTCTGGAAATCCAGTTATTTTTGTAATAAATTCTCCGTTTGTAGTGAATATTTGCATGAAACCATTTTTGTCGGTAATCAATAAACGTCCATTAGGTAAATGTGTCATTCCCCATGGTTTACCAATAGATTTTGCAATAATATCGATTTGCAAGTCGGTTTCTGTTTTCATTCTAGGAGCTCTCGTTTGCTCTTTAAATGCAGGTTGATAATCGGTATTAGGCGCTTGGGTTTCCACAGACGAGTTAGACTGTGTATTTGTTTGTGCTTCTCCTGTTTGTTTACAGCTATAGAATATACCTATAGCAGAAAGTAATAGAAGTGAGTTTTTGTTTATATACATAACTGATGAGTTGTAGGATGTTGATATGCATAAAGTTACTGAAATATATGTTCTCCTGTTGTTTGTGTCTTGTTAAATAAAAAATCCTTCGTTGTGAAGTTTACAACGAAGGATTTAAGTTGAATTTAATTTGGTTATTCAATAATTTTAACTTCAGTTCTACGGTTTTCTTGATGTTGTTCTTCCGAACAATCCACTCCATCTGCACAATTATTTAGTAATCTAGTTTCTCCGTATCCTTGTGCTATCATTCGATTTCTTTCGATTCCGACAGAGATTAAATAATTCACTGCACTTTGTGCTCTACGCTGTGATAATGCCATATTATAATTGTTATTTCCTCGGCTATCTGTATGTGAGCTAAGCTCTATACGTACATCTGGATTTTCTTCTAAGAATGCAGCCAATCTGTTAAGTTCTATAGCAGCATCTGGACGAATAGCGTCATCATCAAAATCATACAGAATATTATCTAGTACAAACGATTTACCTAGTTCTACAGTGTTTACTCCCAATTGTAGTTTAACATAAAGAGTTTTACTTCTATTCAACCCTTTAGTACTTGCAGACTCCGTATTGCTATATAATCCACTTTTTAGCCCTTGTACTTTGTAATCACTATTGCTTTCTAATAAGAATTGGAAATTTCCTTCGGAGTTAGTATCTGTTTTTGATATAGATTGATTGTCTTTATCTAAAGTTACTTTTACATCTTTCTCTGGATTTCCTGTATCTGTATTAACAGCCACTCCTTTTAATATAAATCGAGGATCATTATAATGAAGTGTAGCATAGATTGTAGAAGTATCTTCTTCAAATGCATTTTTATCTATGGAATCCGATTTTGTGTCTACACCATATATAGATCCATTTACTTGATACGCACTTGCTGCAACATCATTTATGGTTACGGTTCCATTTTCTTTAGTCTGTGCTTTATATTCTTCTCCATTTTCACCAATAAGCACAATATCTACTTCTCCCATAGGAGTTTTAGTCAATTCATCTATTACAGTAACAATTACTTTTTTGTTTTCAACAGTTTTTTCCTCGGTTTCTGCTAATTCTTCTAATTTGCTTTGATTTTCTTCTTCTAGGACTTCTACTTTTTTAGTGTGTTTTGTTCCACCAAACCAATATTTTAAACCAACATTTGCACTCAAATGCATCAAGTCTTTTTTCTCATATTCTTCTTCATATTCAAAAGCATGGGTGTAATATGAAAAATCATTAGAGTAACTAGCAAATCCGCTTACATTTTGAGCACCTTTCATTTTAGGAGTTGCTATATACCATAGATTTGCACCACCATGTAATGATATTCTTGGGGTTAAGAAGTATTCGGCATTTATGCTTAATCTTGCCAGCCAATGTACTTCGTAGGGTTCTTTTTCATTAAAAGGATTGGCTTCTGCACTAGAGCTAACTTTATCAAAATACTTTTCGCTCATTCCATATTGTACATACGTAGTATTATATATGCTCGCTTCATAAGCACTCGGATTGGCGCCATCGACTATAGACTCTAATTCTAGTTCTCCCAACGCACTTTCAGCATGTCCGCCAACAGCATAATAACCGGTTTGACTATAACCAATACCACCTTCTAGAGCAGCATTGAATTGCAATTTTCCTTCGCCTATCCAAATATTAGGTCCTGTAATTAAATAAAAACCTCTAAATGGTTTGGAAACTGAAAAGTCATGTGTTTCTGGTCCAAAATACAGAAGGTTATCCTCGAGTCCTGATGTAATATTCTCTGGTTGCATGTATTCTCTATCATCCAAATCGGCATTGTTAAACATTAGCTTTGTGTTTACGAATATATTTTCAAATTGATTTCTATCCCGATCTAGCATTAAATATCCAATTGCAGTGCTCCAACCGAATAGTCCATTTCGCATCCCTAAATTAAGTTCTCCAAATTGACCATCATTTAAATACCACATAGGATTATCATGAATACTTTTGTTTTTAAATAAATATCCACCACTTAATCCAATATAGGATTGCTTATCAGTGGTTTCGATTATTTCTGTTGTAGTAGTCTTCTTAGAACTAGAAGACTCGCTTTGTGTCGTTTGGGCTTGTACTTGTACAGAAAACGCAATCGTTGCGAATAGTATACTCAAGCATGTAATTAACTTTTTCATAATTCTTTATTTTTAGTTGATTATTTGTCTTTCGACTTTCTATACTTATATCAACCATATTTTATTTTGTTACCCTCTCAGGAAATAAAAATGTTTTATTTATCGGTCCTATTTAGATAATGATGATTTGCAAGTGATTGAATGTGAAAAAATTATATAATTTGATTTATACTAATAGAATATTCGCTTATATGTGATAATTCATGATCATATATTGTCTTTTATCGAATAAAAGATGAGTTGGTTTAAAGCTTTAGTAAAATACCTTAAGAGTTATTTTTTTTCACGATAAAGAGAAAATTAAAAATATTTTATTTTTTAATTTCTCAAATATTATTGAATTAAATCCTTGTTATTGTGCGTTTTAAGTTTTGAGAATAGGTCCTGTGAAGGCAGAGGTTAAATAGAAAGATTGAGAATTTTTATGTATATATTTTCAAATTACTATCTTTGTTTAGATTTAATAAAAATTAAGGACCGCAATGTTAAGAGAACAACTTAAAGAGCGCACACATGCAGCGCATCAAAAGACAGAAGGAATAATCATTAGAAAAATAAAAGCTATTCGTTCTGAATCTGATTATGTAGAAGTATTAAAAGGTTTTTATGCATACTTTTCAGCAGTAGAAAAAGAGATGGCAAAATATATAACCGAGGATGTACTTCCAGATATTAAAGAAAGACGTAATTCAAGTTATATCAAACAAGATATTGAAGCTCTTGGCGGAAGTGTAAACAATTTGCCACCTGCTGTTGCGCCTAAATTAAGCAGTACTTTAGAAGCTTTAAGTGCGATGTATGTATTAGAAGGTTCTATTATGGGAGGTCCTTATATTGTTAAGATGTTACAAAAGCAAGGTATCGAAACTGGCTTTTCATTCTTTGAAGGATATGGAGCAGAAAGCGGTATGATGTTTGGAAAATTTGCAGCCGTTCTTAATAAGTATGGAGAAGAGTTAGAATCTTTCGATCATCCAGTAAATGTAGCAGACGAAACATTTACAAACTTTGGAGAGGTATTTACTTCTTCAGTTTTAGTTGGTTAAAATTAAAAATATGCAAATTAATAAAGCAGAAAACTTAGAAAGTACAGAAATTGTACAGGAAAAAAACAATGGTAAGAAAAAGTGGCTTAAACGAATGGGAGCTGGAGCATTTCTTTTCTTTTTAGCAAAAGGAATAGTATGGCTTTTCGTGTTTGCTTTTGCAGCTAAATCTTGTACATTTTTCTGATTTAACAGCGCTTATTAATGGTGTAAGACCATAAAAGATTATATTTTTTTAAACCCACATTTATAAACTAAAATCAATTTAAAAAAATTGGTGAGTTTATAAATGTGGGTTTTATGTTTCTTTCTAACTTATTTCTATCTATTTAGAAGATAAAAAATAATTAAGATAATTTCGGTATATTTATACGTGGTTTGCTTCTGTATCGATTTGAATTCCAAATATTAATGTGCCAATAAAATCGATTTTTTACAGAAGGTGTGAAAAGAAATATGACATATGAAAGAGGAGTTTTTACATTATATATGGCAGTATCAAAAATGGCAACCTTTGCAATTAAAAACAACAGAAGGCGCCTTGGTAAAAATCGATCATCCTGGAAGCATTAATACCGATGCTGGCCCTGATTTTTTTAATGCTAATATTCATATAGATTCTCAACGATGGGCTGGTAATGTAGAGGTTCACCTTCGTTCTTCTGATTGGTATGCACATAACCACCATACAGACAAAAGATACAACTCTGTTATTCTACATGTGGTTTGGATACATGATGTCGAAGTGTTTCGTGAGAATGAAACAATAATTCCTGTTGTTGAGTTAAGTAAATATGTGCCCAAAGATTTAATAAAAGCCTATGATAAACTTCAAAATAAATCTAATAATTGGATAGCATGTCAAGAGCAATTAGATAAGGTCCCTAAATTTATCAGTACTTCTTGGTTGGAGAGAATTTATTTTGAGCGATTAGAACGAAAAGCAAATGAATTGCTTGTGGATGCTAAGCAGAATAAATTCGATTGGGAGGCATTATTATTCTCTAAATTAGCAAAAAACTTTGGCCTAAAAGTAAATGGCGATGCATTTTATCAAATAGCAGTTGCAACTCCTTTTTCTGTAGTAAGAAAATGCAGGAATAATATTTTTCAATTAGAAGCTTTACTTTTTGGTCAAGCAAGACTATTGGATGATTCTATAACAGATTCTTATTATAAAAGCTTACAGAAT
>JAJYTI010000085.1 GCA_021793135.1 Bacteroidota bacterium | reverse complement strand
CTTTACTGAGAAGCTTCTAGAACATTGTGCGGTACAAGTAAATGGTTCTACCAAAGCAATGTTTAACGGACAGGAAATCGACTTTAAAGCACCATATAAACGCATTAGCATGCGTGATTCTATTCTAGAGTTTACTGGATTTGATATTAACGGCAAAACCGAAGAAGAAATCAAACAAGCAGCTATAGAAATGGGTGTTGAAGTAGATGAAACGATGGGGAAAGGAAAATTAATCGATGAGATATTTGGAGAGAAATGTGAACCTAATTACATTCAACCTACTTTCATTACTGACTATCCAAAAGAAATGAGTCCATTAACCAAAGAACACAGAGACAATCCAGAACTAACGGAGCGTTTCGAACTAATGGTTTGTGGAAAAGAAATAGCAAACGCATATAGCGAATTAAATGACCCTATTGATCAATTAGAACGCTTCCAAAAGCAATTAGAATTAGCAGATCGTGGGGACGACGAAGCTATGTTCATTGACCAAGACTTTGTACGTGCACTAGAATATGGAATGCCGCCTACAAGTGGTTTAGGAATAGGTATGGATAGATTATTAATGTTCTTAACAGGAACCGAAACTATTCAAGACGTATTATTCTTCCCACAAATGCGTCCAGAGAAAAAGAAAGTAGAGCTTACTGATGATGAAAAACAAGTAGTAGACATTCTAAAAAAAGAAAATACGATAGCACTTGATACTCTAAAAAATCAGACAGGACTAAGCAATAAAAAATGGGATAGAGCCATAAAAGGACTTACCAAGAAAAATGTTGCCAAAGTAGAGAAAAACGAAGAAGGACTTTGGGTGCACTACACAGAATAAAAGATTAGATTATACATTAATAAAAAGGCTCGCTATTCTTTAAACAGCGAGCCTTTTTTTAATTCTATATAGTGCAAATTAGTATAAACTAATCCTACAATACCCACTACAATATATAACGACTACAGATTCAACTTTGCTAGTTACATTATATAAACCTACTTAGTTTTCATCACATTAATTAGGTACAAATAAAAATCGGCTTACAGAACATTCTGCAAGCCGATTCTATTTTTTAAAGCCTTAATCTGTGTTAGTAGAAAGTAGCTCTATTATCTTCAATTTTAGCCATGTTCTTAAGAGCATTGAACACTTTAGCTTCCACATCTACTTTTTGATTTTCTCTTGTAAGTTTTGCGATGTATGTACTATAGTTATCAATCTCTTTAGCTGGTGATTTACCAGTAACAGTAATCATAAACACTCCGTTATCTCCATCTATCAAACCTGATGTTTCATTTTCATCTAATCCGAATGCTGTACCAACTACTTTTGGTTCTTTTCCAACCTCAGGAAGACGTGGATTAGAACGTGTCACCGCAGATGCAGTTTCGATTTCTAAACCTTTGCTAGATGCAAAATCCTCTAGAGTTTTAGCTGAAACAGACTTACGAATCATTTCGGCTTTCTTCTTGTTTCTTAAAATAGGGGTTACCTTTCCAGATGCTTCTGAAACTGGCATTAATCCACGGTCATTTTTGCTAGTTACTTGTACATAAACATAACCATTTGCAAGATCAAAACGTTGGAAATCTCCTTTCTTCGTTCCTTTTTCGAATGCCCATGTTACAATATTTCTATTTTCACCAATTCCAGAGATATTAGAATCCATTAAACCTAATCTTCTTACTGGCTTAACCTCTAAGTTATGTTCTTTAGCAGCCTTTTCAAAATCTGTTTCTCTAACTTCTACCTCAAACTTAGTAGCTAACGAGAAATTCTCTTGAATTGTTTCTTCCGATGGTTCAATCGGCTGAATAACGTTTGCTAATTTCAATGCTTTGGATTTGTTCTTTTGATCTTCGATAGAAACAACGTGGAATCCAAATTGTGTTTCTATTACATCGATATCTCCTGTTTGGTTTTCAAATACAAAATCATTGAATTCTTTAACCATTGTATTTATAGTAAAGTAACCTAAGTCTCCTCCTTTTTCTTTGTTCGATTGATCACTTGAGAATTCAGCAGCTAAGTCTGCAAACTTACTCTTATTCGACTTCACTACACTACGAAGACTATCTGCTAAAGACTTCGCTTCTTCTTTGGTTCTTTCTATACTAGGATCTGCAGTTTGAAGCCCATCCCATGAAATTAATATATGGCTAGCTTTAACAGAATCTGGTAAATATCTTTGTTTAACAACTTTGGTTAAAACATAGTTGTCTGCAATTTTATAAGGACCTACTACATCTCCTTCGGATGCGTCATAGATCTCATCTGCTTTTGGCTCAGGTAAATCTTTTTTGAAATACCACATATCTTGGTATGGCACTACAGAGTTTGCATCTACAAATTCTTCGTAATCTTCAGTTTCTTTAAAACCTGGTAGTACATCTTCCTCTTTGGTTATTGGGTTGTACTCCACTCGTTCTTCCAATAAGTCTAAAAGGTCTTGTTTGATTTGCTCTTCATCTTTTTTAGACGCTTCTTCTAAGAAAGTAACATAACGAATAGAAACTTGAGGTTCTACTTGGAACTGAGAAGCGTGTTTTTCCATATAGGTTTTAATTTCGCTTTCACTAACCTCAACTTCTTTGTCGTCGATAGTATTGTATGGCACATAAGCAAACTTCATGTTTACTTTGTCATTTTCCAATTTATATTGTTGTTTTCCTTCAGCGATAGTAGTAACTAAACCACCTTTCACTAAATTATTATAGCGTTCTTGTTTAGCAGCATGGCCAAGTTCTTCAACGAAAGCTTTCCACTGGCTATTCATTTCAGGAGAAGATTCGATACTCGCTACATATTCTCTAACACGATTTTGATCGTACTCTCCATTAGTTTGGAATGTTGGGTCGCCACCTAACATTTGACGCATCATATCATTAATCATGTTACGCTCTGCTGTAAGGCCAAGCTTTTCGTATTGCTCATCATATAATACGCTTCTTAACTCGTCTTCCCAAACAATCTCTACTGCTTGTGTAGTAGAACCCGATTGCCCCATGTTTTGACGGAATGCCTCTACTCTATTCATAAAAGCATCTCTAGGAATATCTCTTCCGTTAACTTTAGCTATTGTATCTCCTCTATTTGTAGAGAAGCCTCCATTCTGAATTACATCGGCCAATACGAATGAGAAAAGTGCCAATGCAATAATGATAATCAGGAAACCCGAACGTTTTCTAATGTTGTTTAAAACTGCCATCTGTCTATTAACTAATTTATTGGAGGCGAAAATACCATTTTCCTCCGATTTTAAAAAGCTTCCTATACTAAAAAATGACCTTCTTGCTGATTATTTAGGATTCATTACCTACAAAAAGCTCAACTAATTCTATTTTTGTACTAGAAACTTCAAGAATTTTAAATGTAAAATTGTTTATCTCTACGGTTTCATCTTTTTCTGGAATCTCTTCTGTATAATTCACTATCATACCACCTAAAGTCTCGTAGGCATCGTTTTCAGGTAAATCCCATTTATAAACTTCATTAAGATAATCCACTTCTAAACGTGCAGAAAAGATGTAATGATTTTCACCCAACTTTTCTTCTGTCAATGCTACAGAATCGTGCTCATCCTCTATTTCACCAAACAATTCTTCTATAATATCTTCTACAGTCATAATTCCAGCCGTACCTCCATATTCATCAATTACTGCTGCAATACTTTTTCGCTGTTTCATCAAAAGATTTAGCGCATCTTTAGCTAACATAGTCTCTGGTACTAAAACTACAGGTCGTAATACTTCTTTTATACTCTTTGGTTTTTTAAAAAGTTCAAAAGCATGTACATACCCCAATAGATTATCAATACTCTCTTCGAAAACTAATATTTTAGAAAAACCGGTTTCAACAAACAGTTTATTTAACTCAGAAATTGGTGTATTTAATTCTACAGAAATCACTTCGGTACGAGGCACCATAACCTCTCTACTACGCAATTCGGAAAAGTCTAGTGCATTTTGGAAGATTTGTATCTCACTATCCACTTCTTCTCTATCATCTATAGTTTCCATTTGCTCAGATATATAATTTCCTATTTCTATTTTAGAAAAACTTAATTGTACATCATCGCCTTCTGTTTTGAAAAACACTCGAAGAATAGAATCGGATAACCAAACCACAAATTCAGAAATTGGTGAAAAGATTACATAGAAAAAATATGCAGGGAAAGCAAAAAACTTTATAAGTGTATTCGCATAAATTTGAAAAAACACTTTGGGGGTAAACTCTGCAGTAATTAGAATAATCAATGTTGAAATAATAGTATGTACTAATAATGCCGAGGCACCATGTAAGGGAAGCAAATTAACCAAAAGCTCTCCCATAAATAGTCCATAAACTACTAAGCACACATTGTTACCCACTAGCATAGTGGTAATAAATTTGGAAGGTCGCTCTGTGATTCGTTTTAAAACTAAAGCAACAAAGCTCTTCTGCATCTTCTCAATTTCAATATGAATTTTATTGGAAGACACATAAGCAATTTCCATTCCCGAAAAAAAGAATGAAAAAAGCAAACTTATTATTATCACTATATATATAGTCATTACTTATTGTTTTTCTCTCGTTGTTCCATACGTTTTCGGAACGAACGTTTAAAAAAGAACATAAACACCCCTATTACTGCAAAAGCGATAAACAGCCATGTTTGAGCATCTTCTTGCCCCCACTCTGTTACAACTTTATATACAGACAATACTGCTACTACCAAATAAAGGTATTCAAATACATGAGAAACTTTTGTTAGCATCTTATTCGTTTTTATTTTCTAGCTGTCGCATGCTTGTATTATCACGAGACAAGAAATTAGTAAAATCTTCATTGGAATCAAACCTAGCTCCTTCGTTATAAGAGCCATCTTTAAATTTAATAGTATAAGGTTTATCTGTGAACAACCATTTTTTTTCTTGATTCCAATATAATTGTTCTGCGTGTAATTCTACACTATCGGCAGTTAATATCACTACGTTTTCACGTAAATCTACCAAATGCATATCTGGATAACGAAAAGCAATATCCGAAGTTACTGTAGTCTTTTCCTGTTTTTCATTCCAGAAATAAACTTCTACACCGTCTATAAATTCTTGATATGGGAAACCCTTATTAGAGTAATCATACACTTTCGTACTAATCAAGTTACTTACAATTCTACCGGAATCGGTATATTTTAAATTCACCCCTTTAGCTTCTGCTGCAGGCCCTTGATCTGAAAAACTTAATTGACGTGCTTGTTTATAATTGCTTTCGCATGCAAAAAGCGCAATAGCTAGCATTAAGCTAGCTATTACGCTTTTATATCTGCTTATATTTATTTTCATTTTTACAATTGAGGAACAGTAATGCTTCCACCTATCCAACAATTAAGTTGTATAGTTTTCCCAGCCATATCATCATTGTGAATATCGGTACGACTAGGAGCACGCTGTCTATAGCTATCTGCTGTAGCTCTAGCAGTTTTAGCAATAGACAAGTCTACAGCAGCTGCACGCTCTGCAAGCTCTGCAGCTTTCCAGTAAACTGCTCTTTTCTCAAATGCAGTAGTACCACAATCGTTAGCGCTACCAGCATAAAGTGCTGCTATACGCAGGTAAGACAGTCCATGTGAAGGGTTAAGCTCCAAATTTTTGTTATAGTATGTTCTTGCTTGTGTCGGATTATTACGCTTACGATAGTTTTCCGCCATGCTGAAGTAAATACGAGCTTTTCTCACTGTATTTTCCTCTAACTCTGCCGCTTGATTGTAATACTCCATAGCTTGATTAATTTTGTTTTCCTGCTCAAGCATTCTAGCTAAGTAATACGCAGACTCAGCAGATGGCTCTAACTCGTGTAAACGCTCTGCCATCTTAAAGAACAATTCTGTCTCACAATCTTTAGCATCCAAACGATTGGAAGCTGCCTTAAGCCATGCAACATTATCCTTGTTCTCTTCGTATTCTTTCTCGTAAAGTGGAATTAAATTCTCACAATCTGCTAAGATACCTAACTTACCATTGATACTTTGTGTAACCTTACCATAAGCATCTAGGTTTGTTTCGTATGATTTTTTATTTCTAGCTTCAGTAGCATCTAACTGCTCTCCTTTTTCTTCTTTAGCCATTAAAGTAGTTAAGGTTTCTGCCATAGAGTTTCTTTGAACATCAACTCTATTGATCAACTCATCATATAATTCAAAAACCTCTGGCAATTCTTTTTTATCAGCCTCGAATAAATCTACGGCTAAAGAAAAATAGATATAAATACTTACTGGACTTGTAAAACGCTCTGGGTCCATTTTATATGCCTCATCGAATGCAGCAAACAATTCATCTGCCGAACCTAATTTATTTTCATAACGAATACGAGCTAAAGATTCTAATTGTTCTGCTCTATTTGTACGATCAGAGAAGTATTCCATTCTATCAGCATATACTTTCTCTAGGTCCTTTATTTTATCAAGATCTCCATTATTTATAAAATGGGTATACATGCGCTCAGCGTATTGATAAATAGCTAAACTATGATCTGGACAGGACTCCTGCAACGCTTCATAGTGGGTTAATGCTTCATCATAATTTTTCACCTTTGCAGGCTCTACAAACAGTGATGTCTTCACAGCACAATCAGAAGCTTGTGCATTTGCATTTGACACTCCGAAAGTAGTAGCTAGGGCAGCAAATAATAAGGTTGCTTTCACTTTCATAATATTCAGTTTAATTAAAAAAGGCTTTTAGTTATTGTTAATAAATATATCGTTTCTGGAACCACTTATCGTTTAATGACAAGGTTAGAATTACGTTAAAGAAATTTTCTTGTATCAATCCGTTTGAGGTAGTTCCTCGTTTTCCATATTCCAAGCCCAAGTTTACATTGGAAAACATACGACGCATTGGTACACCCATTCCAAAAGATATGCCAAACTCATTAATATCTTCTCCGTTTATATTTAACCCAGTCTCTTCATAACGTATTCCTGCACGGTAAACCGAACGTTTAAAAAGGTTTGTAAATGACCTATAATCTGGAATATAATATCCTCCTAATCTATAAGCTTTACTATCATTAAATGTAACATTACTAAGTGCTAAGGAATGAGAATTAAAAGATTGTTCTCCTCTTTGGGTATATTCTGCGCCTATAAACCAATGTTTATCTACACCATAACCTAAACCAAAGGTATATTCTTCTGGCATATCTAAATCTCCTTTAATCATATCTAGCTCACGTCTGTCCATTGTAACATGCTGACCAGAAGAGTCGTATAGAATAGATTCTAATACTCTGTTATTTTCTGTATTTAGGCTATACTTAGGAACATAGATTAAAGACCCTATAACATATCTTTTATTCTCAAGCGGAATAGTATAAGAGGTTGCTATTTTAAAATCGAATCCATTTACATCGAATTCGTTTCGCTCTCTACTAGCATAGTTCACGCCTCTAACACGGCTAATACCAATATTCTGAATACTTCCAAAATTATATCCAACTTGAACTCCTACATTCCAGTTTTTGGCTACTTCATATCCAGCACTTAAGAAGGTCTTATTTACACCCCCCTTACCTTCATATTCCATGAAGTTATCTTCATCGCCAGCAGAGGATAAATTATATCCTACTGAAGAGGATGGTAATAAACCAAAGCTTAGCCCTAGTTTCCCAATTGGGATTCCCATAGCAATATAGTCAAATGTGGTAGTGGTAGCTGTTTGTTTTTCTGCACCTACCTTTTGATTGGCACGTTGATAACTCATTCCCACTGTGTAATTCACCAATTCTAAATCGGCCAAACCTGCAGGATTAAGCATATTAAGGTGGATACTATCGGAGGCTACGCCAAGACCACCCATGGCTCTATTCTCGGCAGTACCTTTAAAGTTCGTTGCACCCATTCCATAAAAGGAATACGGTGAGGTAGTTCCTTGTTGTGCAAATGTATTTCCTGTTATAAGCAGTAGGACTGCAATTAATAAAATTCGCTTCAAGATATATCTTTATTATAATTTAGAATATTAAAAAGGCCTTCCAGCAATAAATTTGTGTTGACAAAGATGTCATTTTTTATATTATCTCGCAAAAATTGTGCGTCTCCTCCTGTTAAAACTATTGTTAAATCAGGATATTTTTTACGATATGCATTTATATAACCATCTATTTCAAAGGTTATTCCACATATTACACCCGAATCCATAGCTTCGGTTGTACTAGAACCGGTTAAAAAAACAGACTCGTTACGTTCTAATAACGGAAGTTTCTCGGTAAACGTATGCATTGCTTTATAACGCATTGTTAATCCTGGAGAAATTGCTCCGCCATAATAACTTCCCTCCGCATCTATAAAATCATAAGTAACACACGTACCCGCATCTATTATCAAAACGTTTGTTTTAGGGTATTGGGCATATACAGCGCTTACTAACGCAATACGATCGACTCCTAATGTTTTTGGTGTTTTATACTTATTATTAAATGCAACAGATAAATCACTTGTTAAATGTAAAAGTGTATAGCGATTTTCTAAATATTGTAAATCTTTAGAATCTACTAAACCAACGGACGAAATAAGACACCATTCCAATTTTGGAAAAAGCTCATCTAGTTCTTTTAACTTATCGATTAAATCCAAGACAATTATAGTACTACGATGTACCATAAGTCCATCTGAGTTAAAAATGGCAAGCTTTGCAAAAGTATTTCCAACGTCTATTACTAAATCCATCTTCTTTTAAAATGCGCGTAAAGGTACAATATTGCTAAGAAATGATAGTAACTTATAGTAGTATTTTAAATTCTATGAGATATCTATATAATATTAATCATGCTCAATCCTATAAAACACAAGACTTTTCTGTGATTTTAAATACTGTTTTTAATCTTACTTTTTAAGAAGCATCTTTAAAATTGAACTTAAACTTTATTTTTTAAAAAATATTTCAAAAAAATTACCAACCTTCATCAACCATCGTAACCATCTGAATTACAACCAACATAAGCTACGAAAATAGGAAATAAAACTCGAAAACTATATATGCAATGGGCCTTTAGAGCGTTATTTTAAAAATAAAAACAA
>JAJYTI010000084.1 GCA_021793135.1 Bacteroidota bacterium | reverse complement strand
CAAATGCTTTTGCCCCAGAAACTATATTTCCTTCATTCTGCTGAATAATATTATCTAACAATACCAATCCTTGATCTAACGTACGTAAGAAAGAGTTTTCTTCTTCTCTTATTACGTTTACAATTAAGTTTTTCTCCTTTATCAATTCTGGGAAAGCCTCCCCCATTTGACGTAAAAGAACTGGAACTAATTGATATATAAATGCTTCTTTTTTATCTAAGAATGTAAATCCATAACGTACCGCACGGCGTAAAATTCTACGAATTACATATCCTGCTCCCGAATTAGAAGGTAGTTGTCCATCAGCAATCGCGAAAGCTACCGCACGAACGTGATCGGCAATAACTCGAATAGCCACATCTATTTTCTCTTCTTTTCCGTAAGTAGTAGATGTTATAGTCTCAATCTCACTAATTATAGGCGTAAACACATCTGTATCATAGTTACTTTCTTTTCCTTGTAACACCATACACAAACGTTCAAAGCCCATACCAGTATCTACGTGTTGCTCTGGAAGTTTCTCTAAGCTACCATCTGCCATACGGTTAAACTGCATAAATACCAAGTTCCAAATTTCCACCACCTGCGGATGGTCTTTATTCACTAGCTCGGCACCGTCAATTTTCGCCTTTTCTTCTGCACTGCGAACATCTACGTGTATCTCGCTACATGGACCACAAGGACCTTGCGCTCCCATTTCCCAGAAGTTATCATCTTTATTCCCATTGATTATTCTGTCTGCAGGAACAAATTCTCTCCAGATATCATAAGCTTCTTGGTCGCGCTCTAATCCTTCGCTTTCATCTCCCTCAAAAATAGTTACATACAGACAATCTTTATCAATTTTAAATACTTCTGTAAGCAACTCCCATGCCCAGGCAATAGCATCTTTCTTAAAGTAATCTCCAAAACTCCAGTTTCCTAGCATTTCAAACATGGTATGGTGATAAGTATCCATCCCCACTTCTTCTAAGTCATTATGCTTACCACTTACACGTAAACACTTTTGAGTATCTACTACACGCTTGTGTTTGGCAGGTTTATTGCCTAGGAAATATTCCTTAAACTGAACCATACCAGCATTGGTAAACATCAATGTGGGATCTCCTTTTATAACCATTGGAGCAGACGGTACTATAGTATGTCCTTTTGATTTAAAAAAAGAAAGGTATTGCTCGCGAATTTCTTTTGATGTCATGTTCTAATTTTTAAACTTAACGATGCTAACTCCAGACAGAAACAAACAAATAAGTATATTTGTATGATACTTCACACTGAAGTGATTTATTTTCAAAACACAAAAATAAGGTTTTTTAACGTATGGCGAAGGTAAAATATTATTACGATAGCGAAACACTTTCCTACAAAAGAGTTAGAGTTAAGAAAGGAAAGCGTGTTGGCCTTATTTTACTATCGATATTAAGTGTCTTTTTAAGTGGATTTATAATCTTTTTAATCTATTTAAATATTCCATTTTTAGAATCTCCAAAAGAAAAAGTATTGCAACGAGAGCTTAGCAATATGAAATTGCAATACGAACTGCTGAACAAAAAAATGGATCAAGCAGGCCTAGTTTTGGATGAGTTAATGGAACGAGACAACAATATTTATCGAATTTACTTCGAGTCCAACCCTATTCCAGAAGAACAACGTCGAGCTGGTTTTGGAGGAGTAAATAGATATAAAAATTTAGAAGGCTTTGATAATTCGGATATAATCATCTCTACAAACAAAAAACTAGATGTGCTAACCCGACAAATTGTGGTACAATCTAAATCTTTAGATGATATTGTAGAGCTAGCTAAAACCGAGGAAGATTTGTTAGCTGCTATTCCAGCTATTCAGCCCGTAAGGAATGAAGACCTAAATCGTATGGCATCTGGGTATGGTTATCGTACCGATCCATTTACTAAAGTAAGAAAATTCCATGGTGGAATGGATTTTTCTGCTCCTAGAGGTACTCCCGTTTTTGCAACTGGAAATGGTGTAGTAACCAGAGCAGATGGTTATGTTGCCGGTTATGGAAAACACATCCGTATAGATCACGGATATGGTTACATGAGTTTGTACGGACATCTTAATGATTTTAATGTACGAAAAGGGCAACGCGTAAAACGAGGCGATATTATTGGCTATGTAGGAAGTACAGGGCGATCTACTGCACCACATCTTCATTACGAAGTACATAAAAACGGGCAGAGAATAAATCCATTAAACTTTTACTATGGAAGCATAAGCGCCGAAGAATTTGCTGAATTATTAGAAAAGTCGCAAATAGAAAACCAATCGCTAGACTAATGAAGATAGATTTACCAGAAAAAAGGTATTATACCATTGGCGAGGTAGCCGAAGCGTTTGATGTAAACCCATCCTTATTGCGATTTTGGGAGAAAGAATTCGATATTATTCAACCAAAAAAAAACGCAAAAGGCACTAGACGCTTTACACAAGAAGATATTAAAAATCTTAAACTAATTTATCATCTTGTACGTATAGAAGGATACACTCTAGATGGCGCGAAGAAAAAGTTAGAACAAGATTTTTCTAAAACCTTAGAACGTTTTGAGATTATCAATAAACTCAAGAAAATAAAATCCGAACTTAAAGACATAAAAAAACACCTATAACTAATAACCAACAACTATCACTATGAAAAAAAGCAAGTCCTTATTTTTGATTTTAGGTGCTATTGTACTTCTTGCAGTATGGGGTGCAAGCATCAACAACAATCTAGTAACCCTAGAGGAAGGTATTAAAGGCCAATGGGCAAATGTAGAAAGCAGCTACCAAAGACGAGCGGATCTAATCCCTAACATTGTCAATACAGCAAAAGGATATGCTGAATTCGAACAAGAAACGCTTACCCAAGTAGTGGAGGCAAGAAGCAATGCATCTTCTGTAAAAATAGACCCAACCAATATAACGCCAGAAGAATTAGCACAATTTGAACAAGCACAGAGTGGCGTTAGTAGCGCACTATCTAGATTACTTGTTACAGTAGAGCGCTACCCAGAGCTTAAAGCAAATGAGAACTTCAGTGAATTAATTAATGAACTAGAACGAACTGAAAATAGAATTAATGTAGAACGAAATCGTTTTAACGAACGTGTACAATCTTTTAATTCGAAAGTACGTCGTTTTCCAACAAATGTAATGGCAGGAATATTAGGGTTTGCACAACAAGGATATTTTAAAAGTGACGAAGGTGCAAGTGTAGCCCCTACCGTAGAATTCTAAATAAAAAGTATGTCTAAAATTGAAGATTTTCTGTCTCAGACAGAACAGCAAGAAATAATTCGCGCTATCCAACAAGCGGAACGAAATACCTCTGGAGAAATTCGAATTCATATCGAGAAAGATCCAAAAAAAGATTCTTTTGATCGCGCAACAGAAGTATTTGATTTCTTAAGAATGGAAAATACTCAAGAACGAAATGCTGTACTATTCTATGTTGCGATAGACACACGCGACCTTGTTATTTTGGGCGATATAGGTATAAACGATGTAGTACCACCTAATTTTTGGGAATCTACCAAAGATGCTATTATAAATAGATTCAAAGAAGATAATCACAAGCAAGGCCTCATAGATGGTGTTTTAACAGCAGGAAAACAGCTTAAAGAACACTTTCCTTATAAGAAAGGAAAAGGAAATGAGTTGCCGGATGAAATTTCGTTTGGTTAATGCAAAATAAAGTCTACCATTACATAAAGTACATCTTCCTACTTTTAACTTTCATTTTTTTCAGTGAAAGTTCTTGGGCTCAGTTTACTATTCCTAGTAAGCCAGATAGAAATATGTATGTTTACGACTATGTTGACTTATTAAGTCAGCAACAGATAAACCACTTACAAAATAAGTTATATCGTTACGAAGACAGTACTTCTACCCAAATTGTTATCGTGATTATTGATGATTTAAAAGGAGAAGACATAAGCATGCTAGGCACCAAATGGGCACACGCTTGGGGAATTGGTGGAAAGGAAGAAGACAATGGTATTTTTATTCTTTTACAAAAGGATAGCAATGGTCCTGGTGGACAAATAGATATTGCCACAGGTTACGGTATAGAATATCGAATGACAGACCGAATGTCTAAAAGAATTATAAACCAGATAGTTATTCCTAATTTTAAACAGCAGCAATATTACGAAGGGTTAGACCAAGCCACGGATGCTATTATTTCTATTTTAAATGGAGAATTTGAAGGAGATGGAATACATCCCGATGATACTGAAGCATTTTGGATTCCACTTCTATTTCTATTATTTATCATACTAATAATTATCCTAAGCAAACGCAATCATGGAGGAAGTGGCGGTTCTGGTGGAATGAGAGGACCTAGCATTCTAGATATGCTAATTTTAGGTAGCATGGGACGCTCTTCTGGAGGTGGCTACACTGGTGGCGGCTTTGGCGGTGGTGGTTTTAGTGGAGGAAGCTTTGGCGGAGGTGGATTCGGCGGTGGAGGCGCTTCGGGCCGATGGTAAGTACCTACGTTGAGTAAAACAAGTTTAGAAATATAAAAACCCTCGAATTTTCGAGGGTTTTTTTGTTTATTTTTTTCTAAAAAACACAGTGATTGGCACTCCATTAAAATCGAACTTTTGCCTCAATTTATTCTCTACAAAACGTTTGTATGGATCTTTTACATACTGTGGTAAATTGCAATAGAACACAAATACCGGATACGGCATAGGCAATTGCATACAGAACTTAACCTTTACATACTTCCCTTTTGTAGAAGGAGGAGGATTTTGGGCAATAATCGGAAGCATTACATCATTTAACTCACGTGTTTTTATACGTCTACTACGATTCTTATATACGGCCACTGCTGTCTCTATAGCTTTATATATACGTTGTTTTGTCAATGATGATATAAATACAATCGGCACATCGGTAAACGGTGAAATACGCGATTCTATATATTCTACAAACTCCTTAGTTACATTAGAATCTTTATCTTCTACTAAATCCCATTTATTGATTAAGATTACAACTCCTTTATTATTTCTCTGCGCAAGCCAGAAAATATTCTGTACTTGACCATCGAATCCGCGATTTGCATCCACAACAAGTAAGACTACATCACTATTCTCTATAGCACGAACACTTCGCATTACAGAATAAAATTCGATATCTTCTTTTACCTTCTTTTTTCGACGGATACCTGCAGTATCTACTAGATTGAAAGCAAAGCCAAATCTATCGTAACGCGTGTCAATACTATCACGAGTAGTCCCTGCTTCATTTGTTACTACAAAGCGATCTTCACCTAAAAGAGCATTAATAAAAGAAGATTTACCAGCATTTGGTCTTCCTACAACAGCGAAACGTGGAATATCTTCCTCATCTTTCTCAGGTTTTTGAGGTAAGACCTCTACAACTGCATCTAATAGATCTCCGGTACCGCCACCACTACTACTAGAAATAGTATAATACTTTTCAAAACCTAGTCCGTAGAATTCTACCGCATCATTCTCGCGCATAGCATTATCTACTTTATTTACGGCTAGAAACACAGGTTTATCGCTACGACGTAAAAGGTTTGCTACCTCTTCGTCCATACTAGTAAGCCCAGCTTCGACATCTACTACAAAAATCAATGCATCGGCCTCATCAATTGCAAGTTCTACTTGCTTATCGATTTCTGGCTGAAACACATCATCGCTATTTTTTACATATCCTCCGGTATCGATAACCGAAAACTCCTTGCCGTTCCAATCGGCTTTTCCGTAATGTCTATCACGGGTTACACCGCTAACCGAGTCTATAATAGCCTCTCTGCGCTGTATTAATCGGTTGAACAAGGTGGATTTACCCACATTCGGTCTTCCTACAATAGCAACTATACTCATAACTTTAATTTATGCTGCAAAAATACGCTTTTTCCATAGATTTTAGTTTTGTCTATGAAAATTACATACTCTAAAAGCGTATCTATTTTTTAATGGATTCTTAATAATCTTGATACCCAAAACGACGTAGCTCTCTGTCGTTACTTCTCCAGTCCTTACTCACCTTTACAAAGAGTTCGATATGTACTTGCTTGCCAAAAAACTTTTCTAAGTCTTTTCTAGCTTCCATCCCTACTCGTTTTATGGCTAAGCCTTTGTGACCGATGATTATCCCTTTTTGTGTCTCGCGCTCTACTAAAATAGTACTACGAATACGGATAATTTCTTCGTCTTCTATAAACTCTTCAGTAACTACCTCAACAGAATAAGGAATTTCTTTTTTATAGTGAATAAGTATTTTTTCTCGAATACTTTCGTTTACAAAGAATCGTTCTGGTTTGTCAGTAAATTGATCTTTTGGATAATATGCTGGTCCTTCTGGTAACAATTCAACAATACGTTGTAATACTTCTTTTACTCCAAAATTGCGCAAAGCGGAAACTGCAAAAATCTCTGCTCTTGGCACTTTTTCTGTCCAGTGCTTTACAGCATCTTCCAGTTGTTGTTCGTCTCCTAAATCAATTTTATTTATCAATAAAAGCACTGGGGTATTAGAGTTATTTATCTTCTCTAATACCGTAGTATCTTTAAGATCTTTTTCACCAAGTTCTATCAAATAAATCAATACATCGGCATCGTCTATTGCAGACTTAACAAATCCCATCATATGTTCTTGCAACTCATAGGCAGGCTTAATAACACCAGGTGTATCGCTTAATACTAGCTGAAAGTTATCGCCACTTAATATTCCTAGAATTCGATGTCGTGTGGTTTGTGCTTTATTAGTAATAATGGATAAACGCTCGCCTACAAAGGCATTCATAAGCGTACTTTTCCCTACATTAGGATTACCTACAATATTCACAAAACCTGAACGGTGCTTTTGCATATTCATTATTTTTAAGGGTGCAAAGGTACAGCTTTTAAAGCTGTACCTATGACAGATAGGATAAATTTATGATTTTGGCCAGTGATTATTTTCTGGATTAATATCGGCAACTTTTTTTCTTGGATCTAGACGTACCGCTTTTACTTCTTTATTGGTAGTAATAGTATGCGTCCAGGTGTTTCCGCGATACCAAATCTCTACTGGTAATCGAATTTCTTCTACACTTCCATCTTCATATTCTACTTCTAACTCTACTGGTAATGGAATTTCTCCTTTACTTTCTAATTCTATAGATAACTTTTCATTTTTCTGTTCTACATCCACTATTCCTAAATCAATATTTCCATTACTATAGAACCAACCATTCCAAAAGTAAGATAAATTTTCACCCAGTGCGTTATCCATAAAATTAAAGAAATCATTAGGTTGCGGATGTTTGTATGCCCAAGTTTCAATATAAGAGCGGAATGCAGGATCAAATCGTTCTGGTCCTACTATATATTCTCTTAGCATAATTAATCCAATTGCTGGTTTATAATATACCGAAACCCCTATATTCTTCTCTTGTAAAATGTCTGGATAAGTATGAATAGTTTCTCTAGTAGGATCTAAAAGCATAAAGTAAAGTGCTGCTCTTAAACCACCCATTCTTGAGTTGTACTCACCATTATTAAATGCTAGAGTACTATAGTGATTCATAAACATATTTAAACCTTCGTCTAGCCATCCATGTAAACGCTCGTTACTACCTACAATCATAGGAAACCAATTATGTCCAAATTCATGATCGGTTACACCCCATAAAGACTCTCCAGAACGGTCAAATTTACAGAAGCTAACAGATGGGTACTCCATTCCATTTACATCGGTAGCAATATTAGTTGCTACAGGATATGGATATTCATAATATTTCTCTGAATAAAACTCAATAGCAGCTTTGGTATATTCTGTAGAGCGATCCCAACCATACACATCTTGGCTTATGAAAGGGTAAACCGATTGAGCAAGCGCTTTTTTACCACTTGGCAAATTGATTCTTGCTGCATCCCAAACAAATGCTTTTGAGCTGGCAAATGCAACATCTCTACTATTCTCCATTTTAAAATGCCAAGTTTGTGTGCCAGATTTTTTAGGTCTTGTACTTGCTGTGCCTACCTCTTCTGGTTCTATAATAAAAATGGTTTTATCGCTTTTAGATGCTTTTTGTAAACGTTTCTGTTGCTCTTTAGTCAGTACTTCTTTCGGATTCTGTAATTCTCCAGATCCTACAACAATGTGATCGTACGGTACAGTTATTTTATAATCGAAATCTCCATAACCTAAATAAAATTCTCCAGCTCCTAAATATGGATTTGTATTCCAACCTTCTACATCATCTAAAACAGCCATTTGTGGATACCATTGTGCAATTGCAAATACTTCTGTATCGTCTGCTTCTAGCACTCCCATTCTATCTACTCCTGTTGCAGGAATATCATAAGCAAACTCAATATTTATTTCGGCTATACCACCATTGGCTGGCACAGGTTCTTCTAGCCATAATTGCATTCGTGTGTCGGTAATGATTGGCTGTATTGTATGATTTTTATTTACTTTTACTTGAACGGATTTAATATCATATCCATCGGTAACTTCTCCTTCATATCTTGTTTCTTCACCTAATAAAGTAAGCTCTCCTCTAGAATCTGCTTTAAAACGATTTTGCTCTAACAACAACCATACATATGGTAATGGTTCTGGACTATTATTCGTGTAAGTAATTTTCACTTTACCAGAAATAGTTCTTTCTTTATCATCTAATGCAATCGAGATATCATAATCGGATTTATTTTGCCAGTAATCAGGTCCAGGTTTACCAGTTGCAGTACGGTATGCCGATCCTTGTCGATAGGTGAAATTTTCAAATTTTTCTTGATTAGTTGGAGTCTGTGCTAATAGAAAACTTGCACATAAAAACAAAAGAGAGGTAATCCAAAAACGCATAGTTTTGAGTTTTAATTATTATCTAAGCAATTTACAAGAAAACGAGGAGTTGTAAAAGCACTATATATACTTTAATAAACTAAATAGTAATTATTAGTTCTTTATATTATATTCACAATACATTGAACATTTAGATTATGGGAAAGCTTCTTATTTATATCGGATTAATAATAGTTATAATTGGTATTCTAGTAGAGTTTACTTCTTTTAATTTACAATGGTTTGGACGACTTCCGGGTGATATTCGCATT
>JAJYTI010000083.1 GCA_021793135.1 Bacteroidota bacterium | reverse complement strand
TAATAACTTGTTGGTTTTAAGTTAGTTTGGTTTGTATTTTTTCTTTTGTGTAAGTTGCAAAAGTACATAGAATTGTGCTCCAAATAATAAAGAAGCAAAAACTAAATGCGAAGCTTGTGTAGCAAATGGGAAATCTAAATAATACATAGCCATACCGCTAAATACTTCTAGTAATATTAGAATTATTATAGAATTTATCCACTTTATATTTAAGTTTTGCCTTTTGTTTATAAGCCAAATCCAAGTATTGACTAGTAATACTATAATAGAAAAACTTCTATGTGCATAAAAGTTAAAAGTAGGGGAGGCAAGCCATAAATCTGGATTGTCTGTTCCTAATAGCTTTACTTGATTGTCAATAAATTCACGTACTTGTGTACCTAATACTACTTGTGTTAACGTTAGAATTACAGCTATAATTACTAAACTCTTTAATTTTTTATTTCGTACTAGATGTTGTTTATGAAGCGTTAGCTTATGTAAAATATACAATAAAAGTGCTACAATAACTAATGCCATTACCATGTGAATAGTGATACGTACTGGCGCTAAGACCGAATAGACTACGGTAGCCCCTAACCATGCTTGAAAGCCCATTAAAAATACCGAGAGCCAGGAGAGCGCTACGAGTCCTTTGTGTTTTTTCCAATGAGCAAAGGAAAGTATACCCATGATAAACACCGCGATACCCGCAACAGCACCTGTCAAACGATTGATGTATTCTACCCAAGTATGGACGGGATTAAATTCGGCATAATCATGCTTAGTGTATTTTTCAAAGTGAGACATTTCCATATTCTCATTAGACGTAAAATCATCTTTTGCTACCCATAATGCTTCGTCTACAATAATAATTTGTCCTTTGTGATAATCTTGATTTGGATGCCATATCATTTGTTCTTCCGAAGTAGGAGGAATATAATATCCAAAGCATTTAGGCCAGTCTGGGCATCCCATACCACTTCCTGTCATACGTACTACTGCTCCTGCAATAATAACCAGGTAGGTAAGGATTAAGGTAATACGTACAGATTTTTCAAACATAATATTTAGGTTTATTAATTATATTATGCTGGAGTTAGTCCTATTTCGGCTCCTTTTGTTTGCATAAATTCCATTGCCGCATCTTTCTCGTTTGGAATTACACCTTCTAGAATTGCTTCTTTGATAGCTTCTTTTATAATACCAACTTCTCTAGAGGGACCAATTCCATAAAAATGCATAATCTCTTCTCCACTAACGGGAGGTTGAAAGTTTCGAACGTGATCGCGTTCTTCTACTTCTTTAATCTTCTTTCGAACCCTTTTAAAATTATTATGATAGGTTCTAAATTTTCTTGGATTTTTTGTAGTGATATCTGCCTCACAAAGCAACATTAGGTCTTCTATACTATCTCCAGCATCGAAAATTAATCTACGAACAGCACTGTCTGTCACATCGTTAGAAATAGCTATGGGACGAGAACTAAGAAGTACAAGTTTTTGTACTAATTTCATTTTGTCGTTTAATGGCATTCTCAATCGTTTAAATAACTTGTACACCATTTTAGATCCTACAAATTCGTGACTATGAAATGTCCATCCAGTATCTTTATCAAAACGCTTTGTAGGTGCTTTGCCTATATCGTGGAGTAGTGCTGCCCAACGTAACCATAAGTTATCTGTAGTTTCTGCGATATTATCTACCACTTCTAACGTATGCCAGAAGTTATCTTTATGACGCTGTCCATCCTTTTCATCTACTCCTTGTAGTGCAGTTAACTCTGGTAATATATAATCTAAAAGTCCAACTTTTAAAAGTAATGCAAAACCAATAGAGGGCTTTTGAGCTAACAAAATTTTATTTAATTCAGTTACAATCCGTTCTTTCGAAATTATTTTAATGCGATTTTTATTTCTTTTGATTGCCTCTAACGATTCCTTTTCTATTTTAAAGTTTAATTGCGTGGCAAATCGTATAGCACGCAACATACGAAGCGGATCATCACTATAAGTAATATCTGGATCTAGTGGAGTGCGTATAAGTTTTGCATTCAAATCTTCTATACCGTTAAACGGATCTAGCAGACTTCCAAAATCCTTTTCAGATAAGCTTAATGCTAATGCGTTTATTGTAAAATCACGACGATTTTGATCGTCTTTTAGTGTACCTTCTTCTACAGCTGGTTTTCTACTATCTTTTTGATAGGATTCTTTTCTAGCGCCAACAAACTCCAATTCCCAACCTGAAGATTTTATCATGGCAGTACCAAAGTTTTTAAAAATAGAAACTTTAGGTTTTCCCGGAAGTAGTTTCGCGACTTCCTTTGCAAGCTCTATCCCGCTACCTATTACTACTACATCTATGTCCATTTCTTTACTAGTATTTCGTTCTAGTAAATAATCACGAACGTAACCACCTATTACATAGGAAGAGACATTTAAGTTTTGCGAAGCTTTGGCAATAATTCTAAATACAGGATCGCTTAATGCTTGCGTATAAACGGGTGTTTGTTGCATAATTTATTTTAAAATTTACCACGCTTTTAGCTAAAGTAATTTGTAATTTATTCTCGAAGACAGATTATTGAACCATCTTCGGTAATTTGTATTAGCCTTGAAGGCGATTGAGATTTTTTTTCCGTCTGCAAATTTACGATATAGTCCACGCCTTCCAAAATAGATTCCTCTATTTCTTCAAAGGTCATTGGGGTAATGTGATTACTAATGTTAGCGGATGTAGAAACAATTGGTGCACCAAACTGCTTTACTAAAGAAGTACAAAACAAATCATTTACCACGCGGATAGCAATACTCCCGTTTTTTGCAACTAAATTAGATGCTAATCCCTGTGCATTAGGATATATTACTGTAGTGGGTCGTTCTACATTTTTTAAATAACTTTCTATTGTTGGTGTTACCTCTACATATTGTTTAAGCATCTCTATATCACTTACAATGCATAACATAGGTTTGTGTGGGTCTCTCTTTTTTATCTGAAATATTCTTTCAACTGCTACAGAATTTCTTGCGTCACAGCCTATTCCCCATACCGTGTCGGTGGGGTAAAGAATTACTTTCTGAGATTGCAATGCAGCAATGGTGTTTTCTATTTCGATATCTATGCTTTTCAAATCTCTTTATTTTTGATTTTTGTTACGAAATATGTTATTAGCCAAATACTTAGCATATCAATAATGAGAAGCGATTTTGGAGGGGTTATATTTCATTACAAAAGTACAGGTTTTCTAAAATTCAACGTCCTAAATAAGTTAGAAACAAATTATGTGAAATTAAATTCAATATACTTTTTTACGAAATGAATATTTGAATTGTATTTGAGTGATATAGGTTGATTTATAAAAAGAATTTATCTGTATTTGCAGGAACTACAAGAAAGAATAAAAAATTAATAATGTAAGTTTGTACTTTAAAAGAAACATAAAGCTGAATTAAAGCATGAAGGTGGTTATAGCACGTACATATCAATCTTATGAGTCGGAACTCAAGGAAATTATTGCCCATTACGATAATACTGGTGAATTGATTTATGGAGGTACTCGTAATTCTTTAAAAAAGTTCAATTTTGGGGATAAGGATTTGATTGTTAAGGCGTTCAAAAAGCCAAACCTTGTAAATAAAATAGTATATCGATTTTTTAGAAAATCAAAAGCAGCACGTTCTTTTTTATACGCTCAAAAATTAGAGTCACTTAATATTGGAACCCCCAAAGCAGTTGCTTATTTTGAAAATTATTCTTTTCTGTTTTTTAAAGATTCGTATTATATAAGTGAGTTCTTGGATAGTGAGATAACTTATAGAGAATTAGTTACCAATCCTAATTACCCAGATAGAGAGCGAATTTTAAAACAGTTTACTGCTTTTACAAAGAATTTGCATGATAATGGAGTATTGTTTAAAGACCATTCACCTGGAAATACTCTAATTAAAAAAGTAGGGGAAGATAAATATGCATTTTATCTGGTAGACTTGAATCGAATGGAGTTTAAAGATTTAAGTTATAGGGAAAAAATAGCAAATTTCGCTCGATTAACACCAGATAAGGAAATGGTGCGTATTATGGCTTATACTTATGCAGAGTTATGTGGTTATGATAAGGATAATGTTTTTAGGTTAATGTGGGAAGAGACGGAAGCATTTCAAAATAAATTCCATAAAAGACGAAAAGTTAAACGTCGAATTTTCTTTTGGAAAGACAAGTATAAACAAGCTCCTTAATTCTCTTTAATTACTTGTCCGTTCTGTAATCCGTAGAGTTTTACATATTTCAAGAACGTACTATAAGCAAAGAAACAACAAAAAACTAAACCTTGTTTTCCATCGAGAAAGCCAAGTCTTAAAAAGTAAGATTTAAAAAATGCCCAAGCCGGTCTATAAAAAATTTTCCACAAAGACGATTTTACTTCTCTTTGATGGTAGTATTGGGCCGAAAGTGTAGTGTAGTAATTTATTTTATTTACGTGTTCAAAGTAACTTTCATACTCAATGTGTAATAAATCACCATTGAGTGTTTTGGTATTGGAAGGATTGTTAGCTTCTACCGTTTCATGAACCAATCGTTTTACCCAAGCTGCTTTTCTACGATCAAAAAGCCTGATTTTTTTATCTGGATATTTAGCACTGTATTTTAGCCACTTACCACAATAAAAATTAAGTCTCTTTAACCAATAAGCATCTTTTTGCCAATTATTTTTAACCTCAAGGATAGATTGTTTTAAAGTATCGGAAATCGCTTCATCGGCATCTAAGGATAAGATATAATTGAATGTAGCTTGTTGAACAGCAAAGTTTTTTTGATCTCCAAAACTTTTAAATTCATTTTCGATAAAAACAACATTGTATTTTAAACAAATCTCTTTGGTTTTGTCTGTGGAGTAGGAGTCTACTACAATTATTTCATCAACTATGCCTAACATGGATTGTATACATCTTTCGATATACTTTTCTTCGTTGAATGTAATTATGACTCCAGATATTTTAACCGACATAGATGTTTATAAATACTAAATTAAACCTAATATGGTAATGTCGTATTCTTAATAAATACACTACATTCTCCATTGCACAATAATAGACAAAACATATTTAAAATACTAAATGTGTATTGTGATTTGTCTGTAATAATTTATGATTTTATAGAACTGCAATTATGGTTTACAGCATCTATAAGATGTTGTAAATCTTATATAGTTGCTTTTAAAGTTCATCGATTTACGAATGTTCTTTAATTTCTAATTTTATCCTTTTTAAAAAACGTTTATACTTTTCTTCATACAAGTCTGGTTTAAAGTCTTTGTAAAGTGCTAAGCTTTGTTTCTTTAATTTTTTCTCTAAAATACCTTGGTACTTTTCAGGAAAAAAATCTTTTAAGTGTACCGAATCATTATTAACTCCATCTTCAAATACCGTCCAATTTTCTTGTTCTATCCATGGACTAAATACACTAAATGTTTTTTTGCCCAGTGCTTTGCCAATATTTATAGCACCTCCTTCATTACCGATTACTGCAATACAATAGGCAGTAATAGCCATAAACTCTCTAAGTGATTTGCCATATACATCTATGTGAATATTCTTTTGTGTAGAAGATTTGCATAAATGATAAATTTCTTGTGCTTGTTTTAATTGGCTAGGCATATAATTAAATAGTATCTGCCCATTTGGAATAATCTCAGATAACCAATCGATGAGTTGCGCCATATATTTATTTGGATAGGTTTTTAATGGGCCGCTACCCAAAACACTTATCATGAATAAAGGACGTTCGACATTGATTTTTTCTTGTGTTAAATATGCTTTAGCATATTCTAATTCCTCTTTAGTTAAATAAATTTTAGGAGGAAGTGGCTGTATTTCTTCTTCAACAATCGGTTTAAGTAATGAAATTCTATTTTCAATAGCTAATCCTGCTATACTTGTTGCTTTATGTTGACGTGGGAATGTATTGGTGTATATGAAATTTGAATACCATTTACGGAAAGATATTCGAGTATTCGCCTTAGAATAATAGCTAATAATATTACTAGATATTTTAGAATAAGCGTCAATAACGATATCGTAGTTAGTTGTTTCTAATTTCTTTCCTAATGCTCTAAGTTTTGTAAAACCTTTTTCTTTTTCTGGTTCAAAAAGAATGAAGTTATCTACATATGGGTTGTTTTTCACAACAGGATATGTATTGGTATTAATAAAATAATCCAGTTGTGCATTGGGAAGTTCTTTGCGTAGAATTTCTAATAAAACACTACATGTAAGTACATCCCCAATCATTTTTTGTTGGATTACCAGTATTTTGATTCTATCGAGTTTGTTTGTACTCAAAATTAAAGAAGTGTGATATTAGAAAATAATAAACCGTACATTTTTAAAATAAAATGTACGGTTTAAGAATGTATAATTAGACAGCAACATCGTACTCTCTTAAAGCTTCATTTAGAGAGGTTTTTTTATCTGTACTTTCTTTTCTTTTCCCAATGATAAGCGCACAAGGTACTTGATAAGACCCTGCAGCAAATTCTTTGGTATAACTACCAGGAATAACAACTGATCGTGCAGGGACCCTACCTTTAATTGTTACAGGTTTATCGCCAGTAACATCAATAATATGTGTAGATGCAGTAAGTACAACATTGGCACCAAGTACTGCTTCTTTTTCTACGCGAACTCCTTCTACAACAATACAACGAGAACCCACAAATACATTGTCTTCTATAATTACAGGTTCTGCTTGTAGTGGTTCAAGTACTCCACCAATTCCTACACCACCGCTCAAGTGTACATTTTTTCCAATCTGTGCACAACTACCTACAGTTGCCCAAGTATCTACCATAGTTCCACTATCAACATAAGCTCCTATATTTACATAACTAGGCATCATAATAACACCATTTGCTATATATGCTCCATGTCTTGCAACTGCATTTGGAACTACACGTACTCCTTTTTCTTTATAGTTTTTTTTAAGAGGCATCTTGTCATGGTACTCAAAAATACCAACTTCATACGTTTCCATTTTTTGGATAGGGAAGTATAAAACAACGGCTTTTTTTACCCATTCATTTACTTGCCATCCGTCATTAGTTGGCTCTGCGCAACGTAATTTTCCACTATCTATAAGTTCGATAACTTCTTGAATGTCTTTTATAGTGTCTGGATTTGTTAGTAAATTCCTATCGTCCCAAGCTTTTTCAATACTTTCTCTTAATTTTTCCATTCTTTATTATTGTAATAATGTCTAATAAACAAAGATAGGATTCGAATGCAAAATGTACTAGTTTTTTGGGATAGTATTTTATAAACACTTATTTTTGTCGCCTATGGGAAAAATTGTAGCTATAGACTATGGCGGAAAACGCACAGGGATTGCCGAAACGGATGTGCTTCAGATTATAGCATCTGGAGTAACTACGGTAGAAACACCTAAGCTAATGGCATTTATAGAAGACTTTTTTTCTCAAGAAGAGGTAAGCCTTTTAATAGTAGGCCAGCCGTTTCAGAAAGATGGTAGTCCATCGGATATAGAGGAAGAGATTTTGAAGTTTATAAAACGATTTCAAAAAAAATTTCCTAATATTCCAGTAGAGCGAGTTGATGAGAGTTATAGTAGTAAAAGAGCTTTTCAGTCTATGATTGATGGGGGTCTAGGGAAAAAGAAACGACGAAATAAAGCTTTAGTAGACCAGATTGCAGCTACTATTATTTTACAGGATTACTTATATAATAAATAAAGAACGCAAAGCATTAAATATGATTTTACCTATAGTTGCATATGGCGCACAAGTGTTGCAAAAAAAGTGTAAACCGATAGACGCTGATTATCCAAATTTGGAAGAGCTGATAGAAAATATGTTTGAAACGATGGAAGGAGCACAAGGAGTTGGTTTGGCAGCACCTCAAGTGGGTCTACCAATTCGTCTGTTTGTAATTGATGCAACTCCATTTTCAGATGATGAAGAATTAACTGAAGAAGAAAGGACAGCGTTAGCAGGATTAAGAAAAGTGTTTATTAATGCTGAAATAATAGAAGAAACAGGGAAAGAGTGGGATTTTAATGAGGGATGTTTAAGTATTCCGGAGATTCGTGAAGATGTATCACGTAAACCAGATATTAAGATTCGCTATATGGATGAGAATTTTAAAGAACACACTGAAAATTATTCTGGAATCGCTGCCCGTGTTATTCAACACGAATATGACCATATAGAGGGAATTTTATTTACGGATAAGTTATCCTCGTTTAAAAAACGATTGATAAAAGGTAGATTGAATAAGATTAGTCAAGGAAAAATAGACACCTATTATCCAATGCGTTTTCCAACTATAAAAAAGAAAAGAAGATAATAAAGGGTATAAATAATTATTTATAAAAGACATTAAATCTATGAGTTTAGACAAAATTGTATCGATTACTGGTAAACCAGGGCTTTATGAACTTAAAGCGCAAACTAGAACAGGATTTTTAGCAGAATCACTAGCAGAAGGGAAGCGTATGAATATTAGTGCACACCACAACGTTAGTTTACTGTCGGAGATTGCAATTTATACACTTACTACAGAAATTCCGTTGTATGAAGTATTTGTGAAAATTTACGATAACGAAGACGGAAAAGAAACCATTAGTCATAAAGCACCAAAAATAGAATTAGAAGAATTCTTTTTTAATGTGTTACCAGATTACGATGAAGATCGTGTATATGCTAGCGATATTAAGAAAGTAGTACAATGGTATAATATTTTACAAAGATGTGGTAAAGCTGCTGAGATAAAAGAAGCTTATGAAGCTGCTAAGAAAGCAGAAGCTGAAGCAGAAGCCAAATCTGAGGAAGAATAAAAGAGTATATTTGGGATTGAATATATAGAAGGATAGTAGAATGTATATTTTACTATCCTTTTTTCATTAATAAATGAGATGCATACAAGAGAAGAAAAATTACAGGCGTTTGGAAGGTTATTGGATATAATGGATGACCTAAGAGAGAAATGTCCGTGGGATAAAAAGCAGACTATGGAAAGCCTTCGAGTACTTACTATAGAAGAAACTTACGAGCTTGCCGATGCTATAATGGATAATGACCTTGAAGAAATAAAGAAAGAATTGGGGGATATTTTGCTACATATAGTATTTTA
>JAJYTI010000082.1 GCA_021793135.1 Bacteroidota bacterium | reverse complement strand
GATCTTTTCTAAACGTTTATTTTCCTCCAATAGATGTTGATAGGCAACCTCTATACCAAAGCCCTTGTTATCTCCAACACGTATTCCAACAGTATTATCAGATAGGTCTTGACCATAGGATAGATAGGTATATCCTATAAGAAAGAAAATAAGAAATAGTGACCTTCGCATTTATCTTTAAACTTTATCTTTATTTTTCGGCTTAAAAGTAACCAAAATAAACAATGTTGAAAACCTAACAAGATTATTTTTGACTCATTGTTATATTTAGACAATAAACCTGAGTAAAATTGTACCTTTAGGTAAAATAAAGGCTATCTCATAATAAGAATCGCAACGCATGCAAGAGGATAAATACACCGAATTAAAAAATATTTTAGAAGGAGAAGTATATACAAGTTCTCTTTATAAAAAACTATATGCTACAGATGCTTCAGTATATCGTTCGTTACCCGAAGCGGTTGTTTTTCCTAAAAATGAACTAGATATTCAGCATGTTGTCACCTTTGCATCGAAATATAATATTGGAATTGTTCCAAGAACAGCAGGAACTTCTTTAGCAGGTCAATGTGTGGGGAAAGGGATAATACTGGATGTGTCCAAACATATGACGGCAATCTTAGAAGTAGATGAAAAGAATAAAAGAGTTCGTGTTCAACCCGGAGTAATACGTGATGAGTTAAATTTATATTTAGAACCTTATGGATTGTTTTTTGGTCCAAATACTTCGACTTCTAATCGATGTATGATAGGAGGAATGGTAGGAAATAATTCAAGTGGTACTACATCGATTCAATATGGTGTAACGCGAGATAAAATTATTTCTATGCGAACCGTTTTAAGTAGTGGCGAGGTTGCAGTTTTTTCAGAAGAAGATAAAGAATCTATTCTAAAAAAATCACAGCAAAAAAATATAATAGGTGAGATTTATAAGTTTATAGATAAAAAATTACAAGATAATACGGTAAGAGAGAAACTATATTCCGAATTTCCTGACCCTTCTATTCATCGTAGAAATACAGGTTATGCATTAGATATTCTAGCAGCTAGTAAAGTTTACGATTCCTCAAAGTCACAAGAATTTAATTTAGCTAAGCTGTTGACTGGAAGTGAAGGCACTTTAGCAATTACAACAGAAGTTACTTTACAATTGGACGAATTACCCCCACAGAAAATGGCATTAGTGGTACCGCAATACAATGATTATGCTTCTTGTTTATCAGATGTAGTAGTCGCTATGCAACACAATCTCTATACGTGCGAAATGCTGGACAAGCCTATATTAGACCGAACGAATGCTAATGCGTATTATCGAAACTATCGATTTTTTATCAAAGAGGATCCTCAAGCTATTCTAATGTTAGAAGTTAGAGGTAGTACAGATTTAGAGATAAAAGAACAAGTAGAGGCTTTAAAAGTAAGTTTAGAAAAATCTGGACGATGTTCATATGTAGTAGCTCTATATGATTCGGATGTTACTAAGGCTCTGGATTTGAGAAAAGCAGGATTGGGATTGTTAGGAAATATTGTGGGAGATACGAAGGCTATTGCATGCGTAGAGGATACAGCAGTACCTTTAAATGTGTTGTCTGAGTTTATAGCGGAATTCCGCATTTTAATGGAATCGTTTGGACAAAATGCAGTGTATTATGCACATGCAGGTGCTGGAGAATTGCATATTCGACCATTATTAAATCTAAAAAAATCAGAAGATGTAAAGGAATTCGTTTCAATTACAGAATCGGTTGCTAAACTCACTAAGAAATATAAAGGTTCTTTTTCTGGTGAACATGGAGATGGAATAGTACGCGGTAGTTTTCTTCCCCTTCTTATAGGGAAAGAAAATTATGAATTATTAAAAGATTTAAAAAAAGCTTTTGACCCTAAAAATATTCTAAATCCAGGAAAAATAATCGATTCTTGGTCTATTGATGAAAATTTACGCTACGAAGTTAATCGGGAAGAACCACAGATTCAAACAAAGATGGATTTTTCCGATGCTCAAGGAATTTTACGTCTTAGCGAGAATTGTAATGGGAGCGGAGATTGTCGTAAAACCCATTTATCCAATGGGGCTATGTGCCCTAGTTACCAGGCTACAAAAGAAGAAATTCATACCACGAGAGGTAGAGCAAACGTACTACGTGAGGTATTAACCAATAATAAATCAAAAAATAAATTCGATTCGGAGGATTTAAAAGAAGCATTGTCCTTATGCTTGTCCTGTAAAGCTTGCCAAAACGAATGTCCGAGCAATGTAGATATTGCAACAGCAAAAACAGAGTTTTTATATCAATATAAGAAAGAACATGGTTCTAGTTTATCGCAACGAATGTTTGCTTATAATATAAAAATGATACAATTAGGAAGTTTGTTACCAAAAATGTCAAATTGGATTTTTAATAACAAAATAACTTCTAGTTGGATCAAACAAATAGGAAACATTGCATCCCAACGGAATTTGCCAAGAATACAACGACCAAATTTTAAAAGACTTCCAGAGTATCAAGTTACTCAAAAAACAGAGGTAATACTTTTAATTGATGAATTTGTCAATTATATGGCAGGCAGCATTGCCGAAGACTCCATAGTTCTACTACGTGAATTAGGTTATCAAGTTACTATTGTAAGTGGTTTAGATACGGGGCGTAGTTTTCTATCCAAAGGTTATTTAGATCAGGCACAAAGAGAAATAAATAAAAATTTAAATAAAATAGCTCCTATTCTCAAAGCAAATAGTGTGTTGGTAGGCATAGAACCCTCGGCTATTTTATCTTTTAAAGATGAATATATCCGATTGGCAGATGATAAAGAAAAAGCTATAAAAATTGCAAATAAAACTTATTTAATAGAAACTTTTATTGCAGAAGAAATTAAGAAAGGAAATATCACTTCTAGTTCATTTATAGACGAAGCGAAAGAAATTAAAATTCATAATCACTGTCATCAAAAAGCACTTGGTAATCAGAAAGATACTTTTGATATTTTAAATTTACCTATTGGGTATAAACCTACTATTCTTCCAACAGGCTGTTGTGGAATGGCAGGTAGTTTCGGATTTGAAAAAGATAAGTATGATCTTAGTATTAAAATAGCCGAACTACATTTAGCACCAGCTGTTAGAAAAGCAGATAAAGAAGTCATTATCGCAGCAAATGGTATAAGTTGTAGGCAGCAAATTGAACATACTACGACTAGGCAAGCAAAACATCCTATAAGTATATTAAGAGAAGCCTTGCGATAAATTATTAGTAAATTGCCATTACAAATAGGCTACAAGCATTTAAACACAGAATTATGGCAGGTAATACATTTGGTAAATTATTTAGATTAACCACCTTTGGCGAATCTCATGGTTCTGCAATAGGCGGAATTATAGATGGTTGCCCTGCAGGATTAAAATTAGATTTTGACAAGATAGAATTAGATATGCGTCGCAGACGGCCAGGACAGTCGGTAATCGTAACGCAACGAAAAGAAGAAGATGCTGTAGAATTTTTATCGGGAATATTTCAAGGAGTAACTACTGGAACTCCTATTGCTTTTTCAATTGCGAATACCAATGCAAAATCTAAGGACTATAGTCATTTAAAAGATACCTACCGTCCATCACATGCCGATTATACTTACGATGCTAAGTACGGAATTCGTGATTATAGGGGTGGAGGTAGAGCTTCTGCTAGAGAAACTGCCGCTAGAGTTGTTGCAGGAGCCATTGCCAAGCAAATAATGAAAGATATCTCTATCACTGCTTACGTATCTTCTGTTGGAAATGTTTGTCTAGATAAACATTATACCGAACTGGATTTTGATAATATAGAATCTAATATGGTGCGTTGTCCCGATACAAAAACTGCACTTGTAATGGAAGAATATATTCGTGGTATTCGAAAAAAAGGAGATACTATAGGTGGCGTTGTAACTTGTGTAATTAAAAACGTACCTGTAGGTTTAGGTGCTCCTGTTTTTGATAAGCTTCATGCGAAGTTAGGTATGGCTATGTTGTCTATAAATGCTGTAAAAGGTTTTGAGTATGGAAGTGGATTTGCAGGAACAAAAATGCTAGGAAGTGCTCATAATGATCGTTTTTTAAAGGATTTCACTACGGAAACTAATTATAGTGGTGGTATTCAAGGCGGAATAAGTAATGGCGAAGATATTTACTTTAACGTAGCCTTTAAGCCAGTTGCAACATTAATGCAAAAACAAGACTTACTACATAAAGAAGGTAGAATCGTTACAGAACAGGGTAGAGGACGTCATGATCCATGTGTAGTTCCACGAGCTGTACCTATTGTAGAAGCAATGGCTGCGATGGTATTGGTAGATGCTTGGTTGCAGGCACGAACAGATAAAATTTAATTAAAATTAAACATTACTGTTGAGGTATGAAAAAGTGGTAGTAAAGAAATCACTTCCAACTTTTTGGCAAAAATAGCCTCTTAATTATTATCCAATTACGTGGAATTCCTTTATTTTCGTGCGTTGAAGGATAAAAAGATTTTTTTGATATATGAAGAAGTTAGCACTGCATTGGCAAATCGTTATAGGAATGGTTCTGGGAATTGTCTTGGCTTTAATTTTAAACAATTTTAGTTGGGGTAGTACTTTTATTACAAATTGGGTAAAACCATTTGGGAACATATTTATTAACGCTTTAAAGTTAATTGCAGTACCACTTATTCTAGGTTCTTTAATAAAAGGAGTATCGGATTTAAAAGATATATCAAAGCTTTCCAAAATGGGCTTTAAAACCATTGGGTTTTATATAGGTACAACTATTTTGGCAGTAAGTATTGGGTTGATAACGGTAAACCTTGTAAAACCAGGAAAGTCCATAACCGAAGAGACAAGAACAGAACTATTAGATAGTTATGCAGGGGAAGCAAGCGCTAAAAAAGCCGATGCTGAAAAACAGAGAGAAGCAGGTCCATTACAAGCTTTAGAGGATGTGGTACCAGAGAATATTTTTAGTGCAGCATCGGAAAATAGTAATATGCTTCAGGTTATTTTCTTTTCTGTTTTCTTTGGTGTAGCTTTAATTATGATACCCGAGAATGTTGCCGCACCTGTAAAGTCATTCTTCGATGGTTTTAATGAAGTCATTCTCAAGATGGTTGACATTATAATGCTTGCTGCACCTATTGGTGTATTTGCATTATTAGCTAGTCTTGTTATAGAAGCGCCAAGTGCTGATTTATTCGTAGCCTTAGGAATGTATGCTTTTTGTGTGTTATTAGGGTTATTTCTTATTATTGTTATTCAAGCTATATTGGTTTGGGTATTTACTAAAATCAAACCAAGTCATTTCATGAAAGCGATGTCACCTGCACATTTACTTGGGTTTTCTACCAGCTCTAGTGCAGCAACGCTTCCTGTAACTATGGAGCGTGTAGAAGAATATTTAGGAGTTCGTCGTGAGGTTTCTAGCTTTGTATTACCAATAGGTGCAACCATAAATATGGATGGTACTAGTCTCTATCAAGCAGTTGCTGCAGTATTTATTGCACAAGCATTTGGTTTAGATTTATCATTTAGCACTCAATTAGGTATTATAGTAACCGCAACTCTTGCTTCTATAGGTAGTGCAGCAGTTCCTGGTGCGGGAATGGTTATACTGGTTATTGTACTTGCACAAGCAGGAATTCCAGAAGCAGGATTAGCATTGATCTTTGCAGTGGATAGACCATTAGATATGTGTAGAACAGTAGTGAATATAAATGGTGACGCATCGGTAGCAACGATTATTGCTAAGACTGAGAATCAATTAGGAACTCCTACTAGAAGTATCTAGATTACGATTCTTTGTAAGTTTTCACTTTATAAATGGGGTCATTATATCGATTGGCTATTTGATGAATTGGGCCTGGTTTATCGGTATAAGAAAAGCTATATGCTATAGCTGTAGTCACAAATTGTTTTGCAGCTTTTACTGCTTCAAAAATAGTGTAATCTTTTGCTAAATAAGCAGCTATTGCAGCGGAATAACTACAACCAGCACCACTTGTGTTAAGTGTGGGTATCCTCGGAACTTCTAAATAATATATAGATTCTCCGTCATAAAGAACATCTATCGCAGGTCCTTCTAATCGTCCTCCTTTTACAAGTACATATCTTTTTCCTTCTTGATGCAAATCAATAGCCGCTTGTCTACAGTCTTCTACAGATTGTATCGGTCTATTATCTAATAGGATAGAAGCCTCTATCATATTTGGAGTAATGATACTTGCTTGAGGAATTACTCGATTTATTAAAGCATCCATAGCATCATTACGCAATAAAATGGAATTGTGTTTTCCTACCATAACAGGATCTACTACAATATGGATATCTTGAGTTTGTTCTAATAAATCTGCTACAGCATGAATAATTTCTGTAGAAAAAAGCATTCCTGTTTTTATACTATCTACACCAGTTTGTTCTAGTGCAGTGGCAAATTGTGCTTCGATGGCTTCAACAGAAAGTGGATGCACATTGTTATTTGTATTTGGGTGTCGTCCTACTATAGCGGTAATGACGCTCATGCCATATACACCGATTTCTTGAAATGTTTTTAAATCAGCTTGAATACCGGCACTTCCTCCTGAAGCTGATCCAGCAATAGTAAGTACTCTTTTGATATTTTTATTCTCCATGGTTGATTGAGTAGGTTTAATTTATAGAGGGTGGTGTATTACTTTTAAAAATCTTATCCAATATAATAGTAAGAGCCCCATCCCCCGTAACATTACATGCTGTACCAAAACTATCCATCGCGATATACAATGCGATCATCAGTGCTTGATCTTCTGCATTAAATCCTAGCATACTTGAGATAATCCCTATTGCTGCCATTATTGCTCCACCAGGAACTCCTGGTGCAGCAATCATCGCTACGCCCAACATAAGGATAAAACCTGCCATGGTCATAAAGTCGATATCATAAGCTTTCCAAATAATAATAGCTACTACACAAGCTACAATTTTTAAGATACTTCCTGCTAAGTGGATCGTGGCACATAAAGGGATAGTGAAATTAGCAATTTTCTCTTGAACTCCTATTTTTTTCACCTGTTGTAAAGTGACTGGGATAGTGGCAGCCGATGATTGCGTGCCAAGAGCTGTAAAATAGGCGGGTAACATTTTGCCTAACAACAGGAAAGGATTGCGTTTGGAAATTAATCCAGCAATAGCATATTGTAGTAATAAAAGCGTAACATGCATAATAAAAATAACCCCGATTATTTTTAAGAACACTGACAAGATACTGCTTACTTGCCCCGAATAACTCATATCGATAAAAATACTAAAAATAAAATAGGGGAGGAGAGGGATGATTAATTTTTCTATTAAGTAGGTAATCACGGATTCAAAATCAATCATTACTTTCTCTAGAGTAGTATTAGGAAGCTTGGACAAAGCCAAACCTAATAAGAATGCTAATACTAAAGCGGGCATGACTTCAAATAGAGGTGGGAAATCTAAAGTAAAATAAGGTAGTATGTTGTTCGCTTCGTCTAAAGAATTATAAGTTGTAGTTTGATTCACCAAGAGTTTTGGGAAAATACTTTGACTGATAAAATAGGTGCTGAATCCTGAGAAAAGGGTAGAGGCATAGGCCAATCCTATGGTGGCAAGTAATAATTTTCCAGCAGTACTTCCTAATTTTGCAATTGAGGGAACTATTAAACCTAAAATAATCAACGGAATTAAGAAAGATAGAAGTTCACTAAATAATTGATTGAAAGTGGCGATTAGTCTTAATAAAAAGTTTGGAAGTAGAGTGCCTAGGAATACCCCAAGGATAATAGCAACGATTACTTTGACCAATAGGTTGTTTCTCAGTATCTGCATAATGCTTTTATAATAAATTCCAACAAATGTAAGTAAAAAAAAGTAGGCAACATAGTCTTCGACTAGGTTGTAAATTGAGTATTGGCTTTTCTTTTTTTTACTTTGAAATAACTGTAAATTGGCAACATATTTTTTGTTATGAGTCGTTTCGATAATTATAAAACCATTATTCGTCTTGCTATTCCTATTATTTTAGCGAATGCTTCAGCGCCTTTATTAGGATTGGTTGATACCACCACTATTGGCCAAACTGGTACTGCTGCCGACTTAGGAGCCATAGCGCTTGCTACTCTAGTGTTTAGTTTTGTGTATTGGACCTTTGGATTTCTTCGCATGGGAACGACTGGCTTTATAGCACAAGCCAATGGAAGAGAAGATAGGGAAGAGGTGATTTCAGTAGTTTATCGTTCGGTATTGTTAGGATTGATTATCGGTGTGCTTCTAATCTTATTCCAATATTTTATTGGGAATTTGGCAATTTGGTTGATGAGTGCTAGTCAAGAGGTAAAAGCTTTGGTAAAAGAATATTTTTATATACGAATTTGGGGAGCGCCCGCTACCTTAATTACCTATGCATTATTAGGCTCATTGATTGGAATGGGGTGGACCAGACAATTGCTATGGGTACAATTACTTCTAAATGGCGCCAATATCCTATTAAATATAGTATTTGTAATAGGTTTTAAAATGGGCATCAAAGGGATTGCATTAGGTACCTTATTGGCAGAATGGATGGCTTTATTTTATGCTTGGTATTTATTAAGCAAACATCTAAAATTAACCCAACCCCTACAGCAATTACGTAATTTATGGCATCGAATTATAGATAGAGTACAAATGACAGCTATTTTTAAAGTCAATTCCGATATTATGATTCGAACCTTTGCTTTACTCAGCGGATTTGCTTGGTTTGCTGATCAGGGAGCAAAATTTGGTGATACTACCTTGGCAGCCAATCATGTGTTGTTACAGTTTGTTTCGATGTCAGCTTTTTTCCTTGACGGATTTGCACATGTTTCCGAAATGTTGTCAGGAAAAAGTATTGGCGCAAAGGATAAGGTGGGGTTCTTAAAACAAATTAAAGAATCCACTCTTCTTGCTGGATTTACAGCAGCATTCCTAGGATTGGCAATTATATTTCTCGCCCCACATATGATAAGTATAATAACCAAAGAGTCACAAGTCCAACAAATTGCGCAAGACTATGCTGTGTTTGCAGGAATCTATATTTTATTTTCTTTTGTGGCTTTCCAGCTCGATGGAATTTTTATCGGTGCCACACGAAGTAAAGAAATGAGAAATGCTTCTATAATTTCTCTACTTGTATTAATAGGAATAGGGCTAATCCTTACCTCTCTCTGGGACAATACAGGATTAGATCGG
>JAJYTI010000081.1 GCA_021793135.1 Bacteroidota bacterium | reverse complement strand
AACACGTCATTTCTTTGACAAAAAACTACCCGTAGCTGCTATTTGCCATGGAATTCAAGTTCTTACCGTTGCAGATGTACTTTCTGGTCGTACACTAACTGCCTACGAATCTATTGGTCCAGATATAGAATTAGCGGGAGGTACTTATAAAAAGATCGCTCCTGATAAAGCGATTACAGATGGTAATTTGGTAACATCTCCTGCATGGCCAGGTCATCCAGCTATATTAAATTCATTTTACAAATTACTAGGAGTACAAATCAGACATATCTAAATAAGACTTCTACATAATAATAAAAGCTACCTCGTAAATTGAGGTAGCTTTATTTATTAATAATACCTTAGTTGCCTTATATTTAAAGAAATTAAATAAGAGCTAACACAAACCGACAATCTGTCGGGAATTATTTTTATCTATAAACCTACTAGTTTTCCCCTCTAAATAAAACTTGTTTATATATGTAGCAAAATCGTTAAAATCAGACGATTGGAAGAATACTATAAAAGTAAATTCTCATTTAAATTATATGATATTCCAATTTTATAATTTGCTAATACATATTTCGGTATATTTCTTGTACAAACTAAGACAGCAAGTCGGAAAATTAATAATAATCCATCTATCCGATGTTTATAAACATCTTTGATTTGTTTTTAGATGGAGGCAAATCCGAAAAAAATAGAGCAATGATTCAAATTGCAGAATACAATTTAAATAATATCCCTACACTAAAAGAAGAACAAAAAATAACTCAATTTTTATTTGATGAACTAGAGCAGTATGGTGATCCTAAAAGAGATATCCAAAAAGCAATTGATTATGCCTTAGGAAGAAATGGAAAACCTGGTGGTATGGTACTAGTTGCTAAAGAAGATGAACAAATAGTTAGCGCTGTGGTTATCAATGATACTGGAATGAGTGATTATATACCTGAAAACATCCTAGTTTATATTGCCACCGATAAAAATCAACGAGGAAAAGGAATTGGTAAAATGATTATTCAAGAAGTAATCGCACGTACCAAAGGAGATATCGCTTTACACGTAGATCCAAATAATCCTGCAAAGAAACTTTACGAGCGTCTCGGTTTCACAAATAAATACTTAGAGATGCGACTTAATAAAAAAGCTTAATTTAATGGCTTACATAACGCTAAACAAGCAAAAATTACAACATAATTATAACGAACTTAATAACCTTTTTAAAGAAAACCAGATAGAATGGGCAGCTGTAGTAAAACTGCTGTGTGGAAACGAGCTGTTTATTAAACAAGTATTGGATTTAGGAATAAAAGAAGTATGTGACTCAAGGATATCCAATCTTAAAACAATTAAAACATTAGCCCCTGAGGTTCAAACCGTGTATATCAAGCCTCCAGCAAAAGAAAATGTTAGAGAAATATTAGAATGTGCAGATGTAACTTTCAATACAGAATACGAAACTATTAAACTTTTATCCGATACGGCGGTAGAAATGGGAACTACTCACAAGATCTTGATTATGATTGAGCTGGGAGAACTTAGAGAGGGAGTAATGCGGGAAGAGTTTGTAAACTTTTATCAAAAAGTATTTAATCTTCCCAATATAAAAGTTACGGGAATTGGATCCAATTTAACCTGTATGTATGGAGTGCTTCCCAGTGAGGATAAATTACTTCAACTCTGTCTCTATAAGCAATTGGTCGAAGCAAAATTCAATCAGGTTATCCCTTATATTTCAGGGGGAGCCTCTGTGACTATTCCTTTGATCTATAATAAGACCCTACCCAATGACGTCAATCATTTTAGAGTAGGTGATTCTTTGTTCTTGGGAAGCAATATCATACATAACACTACTTTCAGCAACTTGAATGCTGACGTATTTAAGCTTTACGCACAAATCATTGAACTTAATGAAAAGCCCTATGTACCCTCGGGAGAATTAGGATACAATATGTCGGGTGAAAAAAAAGAATTTGAAGGGATGGAGCCTGGGGAAATAGGGTTTAGAGCTATCGTAGATATTGGACTTTTGGATATCGAAGACACTCATTTATTCCCCGTAAATAAAAATTTGAGTATTATTGGTGCAAGCTCTGATATGATGGTAATCGATTTGAAAAATAATGAAAGCCAATTGGAGGTTGGTGATTTTATTGAGTTCAAAATGGATTATATGGGGGTCTTACGCATTATGAATTCAGATTATATTGAAAAAAAGATTGATTAATACAATCGTTTACCTATGAGGTGAAAACAAAATGACCAATTTTGGGCAATCAAAATAAAAGCAATAATTTTGCAGTATGAAAACCTCTACCTTCATAATGGCTTTATTTATGCTTTTTAAGCCTTTGCTTCCAGTGTTGGAGTATATTGTTTTCTATGATTATATCAAGACCGAACTTTGTATAAATAAGGAAGATATTGAACTAGGTTGTAACGGAAAGTGTTTTTTAACTCAAGAAATGAGTAAAGCGTCCGATATCACCCCTGGAAAAGAGAAGAAAGTATCTCTATACGAAAGTACGGTCGTTTATTGTGAGGATTTTATTCAAGACCATTTACTAATAACAACATTAATCACGCTCTGCACCTATCCCATTTTCTATATTAATTTTTATCATAAGATATTTTCTAATGATATTTTGCGCCCCCCTATTGTTTTAAGTTATAATGGAAATTGAAATAATTCTATAACTTAATACTTAATATGATGCAAACGGAACGTCTGCCAGTTTGCAATATGGGTGTATTTGATGATGCAAAAGATTTTTGGATAGATTCTATAAGTAATCTACTCTATCGATTCCCAATATTGGATGAAAAACACATCAACTTATTCTATATTTATTTAATAATAGAAAAAGGTACTGGGAAAATAACAGTGAATAACCACCAAAAAGTTATTGATGGGCAACAAATTTTTATCATCAAACCAGATTGCATACATACACTATATCTAAATAAAGAGGCTAAAGGAAAAATAATTTGTTTTACAGAAGATTTTTTCTCTCTCCGATATAATAATAATATACTAAAAAAATTTTCGTTTTTTAAATGGACTCCTTTTTCGAAAATAAGACCTCATAAAAAGGATTTTGAGGTTATAAAGCTACTTTCTACCCATATGTATAAAGAGTTTGGAAACATAAAGCAGTCTTCCAATAAAATCTTACGCTCTTATTTAAATATACTTTTGATAGAAACTGAACGCTTATCAAAACCTAATATCAAGATAACGAGTACTAATATCAGTACTGATAGGATTTATAAATTAGAACAACTTATCAAAAAACATATTCACCATACTAAAAAACCTTCTGATTATGCCAAGATGCTCAATATCAGCACTAACTATCTCAATAAAATATGTAAACAAAACACAGGTTATACGACAGGTAAACTGATAAGGAAGCAGGTTATTCTCGAAGCAAAGCAATTGTTATTTCATACAAATTATACCGTTAGTGAAATCGGTTATAAATTAGGCTTCGAACACCCTTCCTATTTCGTAAGCCTTTTTAAAAAAGAAACCGATCTCACACCTGAAGCTTATCGAAAGGAAAGTGGAATGGAAGAATAAACCTAAATAGGAGTGATATAAAAAATCACTCCTATCGTTTATAGAATCAATTCTAATTTTGTCGAACCAAAAGACAAGTGATAATTTCGTAATATGAAAACAACTACTTTCATATTAGCTTTGTTTATACTTCTAAAACCTATTACCCCAGTAATAGGATACCTCATCTTCTATGAGTATGTAAAAACTGAACTATGTGAAAATAAAGCTGATATTGAATCTAGTTGTAATGGAAAATGTTTTTTAAAAAAACAAATGGCCAATGCTTCTGAATCTTCTGATAAGAATGACGATAGCAAATCATTTACCTCAACTTTCCATTTTGATTTTTACAATAAAGACAATCTTTTAAGATGGCAGTTTTTTAATATCGAAATCGATAAAAATAAACTGATATTCTTCCCATCTAATCTCTATACTTTACTTGCTCCTAACTCCTTATTCCGCCCACCTATTAAATAAGCTTCATCATCTATAGTGATAATGGACACAAAGTGAATATTTTGGATGATAAAGAAATGCAACTTAGGAATGTAAATCATACTCTAGAAGTGGCATCACAACCTTTATTCCAAATATCCGTTATATCGCTACTTATCCTAAATCTAACTATTTAATAGCAAGTTATTTACAATGAAGAGCTTAAAATTTATTGTGGTTTTTATTTGTTTGTCAGCTTTTTATTCCTGTACTATAGATAAAACCAATTTCAAACAAGAAACAAGTATCGATGAAGAAAAAAACTCTTTTGAAGAGGTCGTTTCGATAAACATCGATGATTATAAGGTGTATATAGAAGCACTCGGGGGGCAATTCTATAAAGGATATAATAAAGTAAAAGTCAAGATAGAGGATAAATCTTCTGGAGAAAAACTTAGATTTTCTGAAGTTAATTTTCTTCCTATCCTCACAAATTCGGATACTATTTTGGAGTCCTGTCCTCATCTCTATGAGATGGAATATCATTCAGAGGATCAATCCTACCATGGCTATGTGATATATACTGAAGTAAGCCATACAGAATTTGATTGGAGAATCAATATTGGCTTTACGATAAACGGAAATATTTATTCTGGCAAGGAACATATTGTAGTAAAAGAACAACCGAATAAGAATCTTAATATGGTTTCATTTACGGGACACGATGATAAGGAATATTTACTAGCCCTTATCTCCCCCACCCGACCAAAAGTTGCGGAAAACAATCTCATTGCAGGATTGTTTATAAAAAAATTAAATTCTATTGACGGAGATAAGACTATAGACGAAGCGGATTCCTCTTATTCAATCGTAAATCATCATAAAATTTTATTAGATCCGAGGATGCCCGAACCCTCAATGGGCAATCATTCCTCTCCCAATAATGAAGATCTAGAGCAAGCTATTGATGGCTTTTACCATGGCATAGTAAACTACACCATGACGGGCAATTGGACTTTAAACTTTATGGTATTTAACGAAAAAGGAGATTTGCTTAAAGGGACAGAAGTTTCTGAAGATTTTACTCCTGGCATAGAAGGGGAGAAAAGTGAATTATACATTGATATATTATTCTAATGATATGAGAACACTACTAATTGGATTGCTTTTTGTAACAGTAAACGCTTATTCTCAAAGAGATACCAATAAAAAGAGAGATACTATTATAGCTCCTATTCAGTTAAAGGAAGTGGTACTGTCCACGCAAATCGATGCTAAAATACAGAACCAACTTAAAAAATCTAGTACAATAGATGAGCTACTTTCTACTTCTGAAAGCATCAGTTTTATAAAACGGGGTGCCTATGCTTGGGAACCACTTCTCAACAATATGTCCTCCGAACGCTCTAGCATCACTATTGACGGGATGCATATTTTCGGTGCTTGCACAGACAAAATGGATCCTATAACAAGCTATATGGAAAGTAATTCTATTGATGATATCGAAATTCAGTCAGGTCAAGAAGGCAATATGCAGGGCGCTACAATTGCGGGCTCCATTGATCTAAAGAGAAAAAAAACTGCTTTTTCTGAATATCGATTATGGGAACTTATGTATGAAACAGGGTATGAATCCAATAATAATCAGTTATTTAAATTGGCTAAACTTTCTTTTTCTACTAACAAATGGGCTACAGATGCTACATTTTCTTATCGGAAAGCTGACAATTATTATGATGGAAAAGGCAATGAAGTTAAAAATTCTCAGTTCAATAAGATTAATTCTTCGTTAGGTGTCGCCTATAAGTCGTCTGCGTTTTCCTCATTAAGATTTGATGCGATATTGGATGTTGCCAAGGATGTGGGTTTTCCAGCCTTACCAATGGATTTGTGGTTATCTAGAGCTTTGATTACCTCTTTGAGTTATACGCAATTACTTTTTGGGAAGGAAAACTATATATGGAATACCAAGGCGTACTTCAATACTATTGAGCATTATATGGATGATACTACTCGCCCAGAAAATCTTGTTCATATGGATATGCCTGGATGGAGTACTACTTATGGGGTATTGTCGAACTTAACCATAGATAAAGAAATCAGTACTACCGAAATTCAATTTAATGCATATAACAACCAATCTATTGCAGAAATGCATATGTATCCGCAAGATCGAAGTAAACAAACAATGTTTGCTTATAGTTGGCCTTGGATTTCTACCTTTTACTCAGGAATAGCCATCCACCACTTATTAAAAATTTCTGAGAAGAATAAACTTAGTGCGGGGATGAATCTTGGAGCGCATTATAATCATTCGAAATATCCTGAATTTAACTGGATTTTCTATCCAGATGCTCCTAAAGAAAAAACGAGATTCCTTCCAAGTTTTACTATCAATTACACACATTACAGTACACATAATCTGAGTTTCTCGCTGGGTAGCGGCTATGGCCATCGTGCTCCTTCAGTATCTGAAGGCTATGGCTATTATATCTACAACAGTTTTGATCGATATGACTATATAGGCAATCCAAATTTAAAGAATGAAATTTCATATGAAATTAATGCCAGTGCGAACTATAATAAAAAGAAAATTAAAGTTTCTGCAAAAGCAAATTACTTTTATATCGAAAATTATATTATCGGAAAGATTCTAAGTTTGGGTAGCCCGATGAATTATCAATCTGTAGGTGTAAAAGGATATACTTCGATAGCTCATGCCAGATTGTTTAATTTTTCTTTGCAGGTACAATATGATGTTTTAAACAATCTGATATGGATTTCTAATCTTGGATATTCTCGTGCAAAAGATGACAGAGGAAAGAACTTACCTTTTATTCGTCCTTTAAATTATTCTAGTTTGTTACGATTTAATCAAGGCAAACTGGGCATTCAGACCTCTTTAAATGGTGATGCTAAACATATAGACTTTAGCCCTGAATATGGAGAATCTCCCAGTTCGGCCTTTATGATATGGAATTTATCAGCAGACTATACTTTTTTTATACACACTATTAAAAATACGGTTCAAATAGGCATAGAAAATATATTGAGTGAAAATTATACCACCTATGCTGATTGGGGTAATATCCCTAGGATGGGAAGAAATTTATATACCTCGATAAAAATAACTTTTTAACTAAAAATAATTATTAATTTTTAATTTACTTTCAGATGAAAAAAAATCTAATTTTATTAGCAAGCTCACTTCTATTCTTTTCGTGCAGTAGGGATGACAATTCTCCAGTAGCTAATAACCTAAAACTATCTTTTAAAAATACCTTTGGTGAAACCGAAATTGTTTTAGGTGATAAGACTTCGACTGTTGCTACAGAAAACACGTCAGAAGCGGGACAAGTTCATCACTTTTCTGAATTAAAGTATGTCATCAGTAATATAAGGCTAGTGACCTCGGAAGGCAGTGAATTTCCCTACAACATAAACGATCTAGATGAGGGGGCATTTGTAGTAAACCATGCAGATGCTTCTAGCTTAGAGTTTTTATTAAATAATATTCCTGCCAATGAATACAAGCAGATTAAATTTGGTTTAGGAGTAAGAAATGATCTTAATATACTAGATGAATTAAGGTTTCCTAATTTCTACCGACAAGCTGGAGAAAACGATACCGAAATGATGTGGGAATGGGGCACTGGATATCGCTTTGTAAAAATAGAAGGTTTCTATGAAGCCGATAACAAACAAATGTCCATTCATACCGGGAGTACTCTAGAAGATGACGATGAAGGAAACCTTGTGCAAGGTGTAGATGCTTATCGAGATATTATACTTGATTTCCCGATCAACGCCGTTGTAGATAACAATGAACCGACAATCGTAATTAAAGCTGATTTTGATCATTTATTGAGTGGGAATTCGCATACTATTACCCTATCTACCGGTAATGGAGGTGAAGACAATGCAACTCCCAATATTCATACAGCTGTACAAATGATGAAATTTGTGGACAACCTTGGAGGGGATGGTAAGAATGATAACAAAGGTATGTTCTCGATTTTTAAAATAGAAAACTAACATCATCATTATGGAAGACCGTTATTTGATTTTCAGCTAACGGTCTTCTCTAAATTAATCAACCTCGAACTTTTCTATAAAATGACGAAACGAATAATCTATTTGTGTGTTCTATCTCTTCTCTTGTTCTCCTGTACAAAAGAGGATTACATCCAATTTCATGTGGACAACCCAGAAATAAAAATAGCAATCCCTCTTGATTTTCCTGAGGTAAATCAAGCATTTTATAAAAACAAGCCTACTCAATATGGAGTTCAATTAGGGAAAAAACTATTTAATGATAAAAGGCTCAGTACCGACAATAGTATCTCTTGTGCGAGCTGCCATCTTCAAACTTCTGCTTATGCCGACAACAATAAACAGGCTATTGGTGTTAATAATGCAATAGGACTTAGAAACACCCCTCCTCTACAAAATCTTGCCTTTATGGATTTTTATAACTGGGATGGAAGTAAACTAAGCTTAGAAAAACAGGCTATAGTTCCCATTATTACTCCCGAAGAAATGAATGCTTCTATCGGCGAAGTCATAGAAAAACTAAAAGATGATCCAGAATATACCGAACTATTGATCAAGGCTTTTGGAGATGAAAAGATGACACCTGATCGAATCTATAAAAGTATCGCTCAGTTTGAATATACCTTAATATCCAATAATAGCAAATATGATAAGGTAATGCAAGGTATGGCTGTTTTTAAAGAAAATGAAAAAAGAGGATATGCTATTTTTAAAAATAAATGTGTGAGCTGTCATTCTACCGCATTGTTTACAGATCAGAGTTTTAGAAATATTGGATTCCCTATTAATGAAAATTCGAATGAAGCAGGTCGTGCTAGGGTTACTGGTAATATGGAGGATTATATGAGTTTCAGGGTGCCTTCCCTACGAAATATAGAATACACCGCACCTTACGGTAGTTTTGGACAATTTAATTCTCTTAAAGAACTTTTAGACTATTTAGATAAGGGTGTAATTGCATCTGATAACCTAGATCCTATTTTTAAAAATAATAACAACAGAATTCCATTAAATGATGACGAAAAATTAGATTTGATAGCTTTTATGAAAACCTTAAGCGATAAGACTTTTACCCATCAAGAGGAGTAATAGATATACATTCATAATAATAGGGATTAAAATATTTCTCTTATAAGTTTGGGCATATACAGTCCTAGACTTGTACCTCTAGCGATTATGTATATTATAAAAGCTAACCATAATCCTGTATTGTCCCAGAAAGATGTAAGGATTAG